>CBIHMX010000264.1:0-4623 GCA_966211115.1 uncultured Gemmatimonadaceae bacterium
ACGTTGGCGCCGAGCCCGAGCGTGTTGAACTGGTCGACCCAGGTGTAGTAGCTCCCCTCGGCGCTGCCCGGGGTGTTTACTCCGCGCATCTGGGGCAACGGCTCCGCCCAGAAGCTCCACCCTTCCGGGCAATGCTGGCCAGTAGCCGTGGGTCCGTTGAGTGGTCCCTTGCACTTGCGCCGGTCGAAGCTCGCCATGTGGCCGCTGGCCAGCGCCACCCAGGCGACGCCATTCCGGTCGACATCGAAGCCACGAGGTGAGAACGCGCCCTGCGTCGACGCACCGGGGTTGCCGAACGGAACCTCGTAATACTCGGCCAGCGCCGTTTCCGGCGGATTCGATCCCGGCACCAGCCGGATCACCGAACCGGGGAAGCCTAACGCCGATCCCCAGACCGAGCCATCAGGAGCTGGTGAAACGCCGTAAAAGCCGGCACCGATGCGTTTGTCCTTCGCTGGATCGACCGGCTGGTTGGCCTCGACGTAATCGTCGCGACGACCGTTGCCGTTGGTGTCCATGATGAGCGCCGTCCATCCCTGCGACCGTTCCTCGTCGCCCGTCTCATCGAACAGCTTCGTATTCAGCCAGCCAACCACTGGTCCACCGCCACTCGTCCACAACGTGTGGTTGGCATCTTCGGCAAACATCAGGTGGTGCGTGCCGAAACACGTTCCGATGTGCGTGAGCTTCTGTGTTTTTGGATCGTACATGGCCAGGTGACGTCCGGATCGGACCACCGGCGTCATTTTCGCCGAAGGATGAGTTGACCCCTCGCGACAGACCGGCGGATTGTCAGGCGGCCGCACCGCCGACGTCAGCCAGAGCCTGCCGAGGTGGTCGATCATCGGATTATGGACGTTGTTCTTGCTCGTCCAGATGGCCTCAGTGCCCCAGTACGGCGATGGGGCGGGCATCTGCGCGGACGTTGGTTGCGTCGCCGGGTCACGAACAGTGAGAGGGATCTTGCTCGCGACATGCTTCGCTGGATCGAGTACCGGCGTGTAGTCGGCGCTCAACTCGAGCGAACCGTACACGGGGCCATTGGCGTTGACCGTCGGATTGCGGCGATCCGTCGAGACGACGTCGTGGAGGTACGCCTTGGGATCGGCCCAATCCCACTGCGTGATCACGACGTTCCGTTCGATGCCCGTTGGGCGAGGAGGCACCGGCGGCAGTTCACCATCGGCGATGCGTTGCGTCCAGTCGCCGAACATGCGCAACATGCGCTGTCGGCCCCACTGGTTGAGGTTCGCGGACATTCCGCCGCCGGCCTGACCCGACTGCACTCGCCGATCCCACGCGTCGGCATGCGACGCAAAGGTGCCAAGGGCAGGAGAAATTTCACGCGTCGCCTTGTTGCCAAGCTGGTGACACGCCCAGCATCCGCCGGACTTGATCGCGCGCAGGAAGGATCCCTGGTTCCGGAAGTTCGGTGACAGGCCGTTCCCCGAGGGTCCGGTGCCCGGGAATTCGCTCTCTGCCGGAACCTGCAGCAGGGAGAACCAGTACCCGGCCGGGTAATACTCCGCCGCGGCCTTGGCGTTAGGCGCCGGCACCGCCTTCAGGTTCAGGTTCCGGCCCGGCCGCGATTGCGACTTCGGTGAATCGACCAGGCCATAGCCGCGCACCCAGACCTGGTAGTTGGCGGCCGGTAGATCGGGAAGCAGGTACCGCCCGCGATCATCGGTGACCACGATGCGGGCAAACCGTGTCGGCAGGTCGCTCGTTTCGGCGATCACCCAGACCCCTGCTTCGGGTCCGCTCGCACCGGTGACGACACCACCGATGTCGTCGGCGTCGATCGCCACGTTCTGTCCCTGACGAGGCAGCACCAGTGTTGCCGCAGTGGCTGCAAACGCGAGTGCGACAGCAGAGGCAGGAAGGCTCGGCGACATTTCTCGTTCCGCCATGATGAGAGTCGCCGAATAGTGGGATTGCGGAGCTGGTTCCTGCCAGAGCCTCTCGTGAGCGACAGTAGTCCCTACTGGTAGGAAGTTGCTACGCGGGCATGCTGCAGACACCTGGCAGCCTCATGAACGCCGCGGGATCCTGACCACGTCACAACCGGTAGCATGCTGTACCTATGCTTGCACCTCGTCACCTGCCGCGCCTGGCATCGACCATCGGTCTCTTCACGCGGTACGGGCTCGCCGACTTCGCCCGCGAACAGGGGTTGGCGGCTCTCGCGCAAGCCGACCGGAACGGCGACGGTGACATCGGCGAAACCGAGGCGACGGCCGAGGCATTCCGGAAGCGGCTCACCGAGCTCGGGCCGGCGTACATCAAGCTGGGGCAGGTGCTGGCTACGCGGGCTGACCTCCTGCCCGAAGCGTACATCGATGAACTGGAACGGCTGCACGACGATGTCGAACCACTCCCGTTCCCGGAGGTGGCGTCGATCATCGAGTCGGAACTGGCGGCCAGCGTCGACGACCTGTTCCTCGCCATCAACACCGAGCCGTTAGGCACCGCCAGCCTCGGGCAGGCGCACGGTGCGACGCTGCCCGACGGCCGTCACGTGGTCGTGAAGGTTCAGCGACCGAAGATTCGCGAGGTCCTGGCCGACGACATCGAGTTCTTCCACGAACTGGCCACCTTCCTCACCGACCACACGGCCGCCGGCAAGCGCGTCGACCTCCTGGGGATCCTCCGCCAACTCGAGCGTGCCCTGGCCGATGAACTCGACTATCGCATCGAGGCGCGCAATGGCGCGCACTTCCGGCGCAAGCTCGCGGAATTTCCCCGGCTGCTCGTGCCTCGCATCATCGAAGGATACTCCACCGAACGTGTGCTGACCGCGGAACGAATTCGCGGTACCAAGGTGAGCGAGATCCCTCCCGAGGTGCGAGCCGAACTGCAACTGGACGTTCTCGCCGATGAGCTCACGCGCGCGTACCTGCGGCAGATCGCGGTCGACGGACATTTCCACGCCGATCCGCATCCGGGCTACGTCTTCCTCGTCCTGCCCACGGAACCCAATCCGCTGACGCCGGCTGAAGCCGTCACGTTTGCCGGAAACGTGGATGAGCCAACCGCCTCGACGAAGATCGCGCGGTCCGAGCGGGAAGCACGCGAAATCGCACCCGTCGCTCCCACCATGCTCGAGCCCAAGCTGGCGCTCATCGATTTCGGCATGACGGCGCACCTCTCACCCCGGCTGCGCGACCAGTGCGTGAGGCTGCTCTACGGTCTCTCCGACGACCAGGGCGAGGACGTGGCGGAAGTGCTCATCGAGATGGGCGACACGCTCGAGGGATTCGACCGCGCGGCATTCACGCGAGAGGTCAACGAGCTGGTGTCGCATGCCTACGGTTCCGACCTGTCCGAGATGGAGGCGGGGGCCCTGCTGAACCGGGTGATTGCGACGTCATACCAGCGGGGCCTGCGCCTTCCCGCCGACCTCACGCTCCTGGCAAAGACGCTCGTCCACCTCGGCGGTGTGACCCGTGCGCTCGATCCGGCCTTCGAGCCCGCGGCCGCCGTCCGACAGAACATGCTGGAGATCGTGGCCGAACGGATGCGCAGCCGGTTGAATCCACGCCTGATGTATCGCGCGCTGAGCGAGGGCATGGATTTGTTAGGCACGTTGCCGCGCCGCATCGACCTGATTACGAGGAAACTCGCCGACAACGAACTGTCGGCGAAGCTCGAGGTCCCGCAGGTCAGCGTCCTGGTGGAGGGACTTCAGAAGGTCGCCAACCGGGTGTTCAGCGGACTGGTACTGGCCGGCATCATCGTGGCCAGCGCCATGTTGCTGCCGCACTGGCGGACACTGGGCACGTTAGGCTTCGTGATCGCGGGCGCGCTCGGGCTCTACATGGTCGGTTCGATCCTCTGGAACGACCGCCGGGGCGCGAAAACGGGCCTCCCTCGGCTCCGCTGAAGCCAGTCAGGCCTCGATCCCGTACGACCGGATCTTGCGCCACAACGTCGTTCGGCCCATCCCCAGCAGTTCGGCCGCTCGCGACAACGTTCCACCCGAGTGAGCCAACGCTGACTCGATGGCGGCACGCTCGTCTTCCTCCGGCAACGTCGCCCGGTAACGGCCACTCACCGACCGATCCGTCACGGCGCGCACCTCCTCCGGCAGGTGTTGCGCCTCGATACGCCCGCCTCCGGAAGAAATCGCCGAGTGCTCGAGCACCGACAGCAATTGCCTGACGTTGCCCGGCCACGCGTACTCACGAAGCAATCGTGTCGCGAACGGAGAACACGATAGTGCCGTCGCGTCAGGCAGGCGCTCCTTGAGCGTGCTCAATCCGTATTCCACGAGGAGTGGGATGTCACTCGCTCGCTCCCTCAACGGCGGCACCGCGAGCGGAAACACGTTCAATCGGTAGAGCAGATCGTCACGGAAGGTGCCTTCCTTCACGAGGTCCCGCAGGTCACGGTTGGTCGCGGCGATGACCCGGACGTCCACTGACGTTGGCGACGTCGCACCAACGCGCGTGACTTCGCGTTCCTGCAGCGCGCGCAGCAGGCGTGCCTGCAGCGCCGGCGATGTCGACCCGATCTCGTCGAGGAACAGGGTGCCGCCTGACGCCGCCTCGAAGACACCGGCGCGATCCCGCGTAGCCCCGGTAAACGAACCCTTCTCATGTCCAAACTATTCGCTTTCCAGCA
>CBIHMX010000265.1:0-4618 GCA_966211115.1 uncultured Gemmatimonadaceae bacterium
GGTACGGGTACTGCTACTGGTATGGCCTAACGCTGCCGATGCGTACGCGTTCAGCGACCAGTCATCGCGCCTGCCGGCTTCTGCATGAAACAGTCCGGCGCGGGCGATCATTGCCGCATTATCCGTCGCCAATCGGACCGATGGAGCGTACACGTTGGCGCCGAGGTCGGCCAGTTGGCTGCGGATCTCGGCGACGAGCGCCTGGTTGCAGGCGACGCCTCCGCCGAGGACCACGCGGTCCCGGTGATGCTGCTCGGCGGCACGGCGAACCTTTGCGGCCAGCGTTTCGATCAAGGCGTCCTGGAAGCCGCGAGCGATGTGCGGCGCGTCGCGCTCGATGTCGTCCGAGGCTCGGACGGCGTAGAGGACGGCGGTCTTGAGGCCGCTGAAGGAGACGTCGTAATAGTCATCGTCGCCGGGCTGCTGGCTCCGGCGCAGCATCGGCCGGGCAAAACGGAACCTCGATCCATCTCCCTCGCGCGCGAGGCGCTCGATGTGGCGCCCGCCCGGGTAAGGGAGGCCTAACAACTTGGCCACCTTGTCGAACGCTTCGCCGGCGGCGTCGTCGCGGGTGCCGCCCAGGACCAGGTAGTTGCCCCACGCCGGCACGTCGACCAGGAGGGTGTGGCCACCCGATACGAGCAGGGCGGTGAACGGAGGCACAGCACCCGGATGCTCGAGCGACTGCGCGAACAGGTGGCCTTCCATGTGATGTACGCCGACCAGCGGCTTGCCGGCGCCGAAGGCGAGTCCCTTGGCGTAGCTCACGCCGACGAGCAGCGCGCCCACCAGGCCCGGCGCGTTGGTCACGGCGACGGCATCGACGTCGCCCAGCTGGATGCCGGCCTCGCGCAGCGCCTGGTTGACGACCGGTGCGATCGCCGTCACGTGCGCGCGCGACGCGATCTCCGGCACGACGCCGCCGAAAATGCGGTGCACGTCCTGCGACAGGATGACGAGCGACTTCTGCTCGACCTTGTCCCCCGAGCCGGCAACGACCGCGGCCGAGGTTTCATCGCAGGAGGTTTCGATGCCGCGGACTACGACCTGGGAATCGGGAATCGGGAATTGGGAATCGGGAATCGGGACTTGGGTCGCCTTACCTTGCGGTTGGCGCTGGGCCAGCGCCTAACAACTGGGCAACGAGCGCGCGGTTCGCGGGGGAGTTCCAGTCCGATGCGCCGGCCACGCGCTTGCGAATCACGCCATCGGCGCCAATCAGGTAGGTCGCGGGGATGCCGCGCGCTTCGTAATCCTGCTCGATTTTCCCCGATCCCTCGACCAGTACCTCGAACGTCAGTTGTTTGCGGGCCACAAAATCGCGAACGCGCTGCTCGAAGCCCGGGTCGTCGACGGCGACGGCCACGACCTTGAGTCCTTTTGGGGCGAAATCGCGGTGGAGCGTCTCGATCGCCGGCATCTCCCACTCGCAGGGGCCGCACCAGGTTGCCCAGATGTTGAGCAGCACGACCTGGCCGCGATAGTCGGCGATGGTTTTCGCGACTGGAACCGGGTCCAGCGTGACAGCATGGAAGTCAGGCGCCGGCGCGCCGGGTGCCACGCGCGATTCCCTCGTCTCGAAGGCGCCGGCATACGAGAGGCCGATGAGCGAGCCTGCCAACAGCACCAGGGCGAACGCGACCCGTCGCATCACGCTTGCTCCGAGCAACGCGCCCGTAGTTCCCGGATCTCGGCGGCGGTGTCGCTGGCCGTGAAGACGGCGTTCCCGGCGACGAAGGTATCGGCCCCGGCGCGCCAGCACCGCGCAATCGTGTCGCGCGAGACGCCGCCGTCGACTTCGAGCGCGGCCTGTGATCCGGCTGCATCGAGCAATTGGCGCGCCCGGCCGATCTTCGCCACCGAGCCTTCGATGAACTGCTGGCCGCCGAATCCCGGATTCACGCTCATGACCAGGAGCAGGTCCAGGTCACCCGCGACGTCGCGGAGCGATTCGACCGGTGTCGACGGATTGATCGCGACGCCCGCCTTGCAGCCGACTTCCCTGATGCGATACAACTGCCGATGCAGGTGCGGCGCGGCTTCCTGGTGAATCGTGAGGACGTTCGCCCCGGCCAAGGAAAAGGCGTCGAAGTACTTCTCCGGCTCCACCACCATCAGGTGGACGTCGAGCGGAAGACTCGTCAGGCGTCGCAGCGTCTCGATGACCTTGGCGCCGAACGTCAGGTTCGGGACGAACCGGCCGTCCATCACGTCAACGTGAAGCCAGTCGGCGCCACCCTCGACACAACGCGCGACGTCGTCGGACAGCCGGCCGAAGTCGGCGCTCAACACCGACGGCGCGATGCGCACGCTCATGGCCGCCCGGAGACGCGGATGGTGATGAAGTCAGTCACGGTGACGACCGATCCGGCAACCGGTACCTGCGCCAGGACGAGCCCGACCGGGAGGGCGCTGGTCGAGTCGTACTGGGTCTCGCTGATGTGAAGCCCCAGCTGCTCGAGCGTCGCGCGGACTTCGAACAGCTCACGCCCGACGATGTCGGGCATTCGGAGCTCCGACGGGCCCGTACTGATCACGAGTTCGACGGGCGTGCCCTGCGGGACCTGCTGCCCGGAACCCGGTTCGGATGACAACACGGTCCCGCGCGCCTCGGGTCCCGGGCGTTCGATCACCTGCCCCAGCTCGAGGTTCGCCGTCCGCAGCGCCGCGGCGGCGTCGTCGCGCGACTTGCCGGGCAACCCCGGCACCTGCGTTCGCAACTGGCCGGCCGACACGTCGAGCGTGACGACCACTTCCGGCCCTACGGCCGTCCCCGCTGCCGGCGTCTGGGCGATCACGTACTGCCGCGGTGCGGTGTTCGAGGGCTGGGTCTCGCCTAACGCTGCCTTGAGCCCGACCTCCGACAGCTTCCGCTCGGCCTCCTCGAACCGGAGCCCGACCACCGCCGGCACGGCGATGTTCGGCGCCGGCCCTTCATCCGGGAACAGGAGCAGGGCAACGATCGCCCAGGCGATGGAGAAGGAGACGCCGGCGATGATGAGGTGCCGCCTGACGAGTGGCGTGCCGAAGCGGGCGCGCAGCCGCGATAACCGGTCCCGCCGTGCCGTCACGCAGCCCTCCGCAACCTGGCTGCAAACGCACCATCCGTCCCGTGCCGCTGGGGCGTCACGCGCAATCGGCCGCCATCGATGACGCTCGCCGGCACCGTCGCCGGCGGCGGTGGATCGATCGTCCACTCGCGATGCGCCGACAGGAATGCATCGACCTGTTCGTCGTTCTCTTCCGCCTCCAGTGAACACGTGCTGTACACGAGCAGTCCGCCCGGATTCACACGCTCGGCGGCTGCCTGCAGCAGTTCGGCCTGCGCCGCGGCGAGGATCGCGAGGTCGGACCGGCGCAGCCGCCAGCGCGCGTCGGGGTGGCGGCGGAACGTGCCGGTGCCGGTGCAGGGCACGTCGAGCAGGATGGCATCGAGCCTGACGACGGCGGGCATCGTGGCGTCCATCGCCACGAGGCCGATGCTCCGCACGTCGAGTCGTTCGATGTTGGTGGCCATGCGCTCCAGCCGGGCGGGCGACCGGTCGGCGGCGAACACGTACCGCGCGGTGCGCGCCAGCTCGAGCGCCTTGCCGCCGGGCGCGGCGCAGAAGTCGCCGGCCACGGCGCCGGCGGGAAACGCCGCATAACGAGTGACGAGGGTCGCCGCCGGATCCTGCACGAAGCAATGCCCCTGGCGCCAGGCCGCGAGCTCGAGCAACGCGGTTCCGGCCGGCAGTTGCAGGCTGTCGGGCACCAGCTCCACTTCTTCGGGAGTGACACCGCTCCGCTCGAGGGAGGTCTCGAGCTGTTCGCGCACGACGCCCCACGGCCGGAGGACGACGCGCGCTTCCTCGTTGTTCCGCTCGAGAAGGCGTTCCGTCTCCGCCTCGCCGAACTGTCCGATCCAGCGCTCGACCAGCCACCGCGGATGCGAGTGCTGCCTGACGAGTCGGCCGGCCGCATCGGCATCGGCCGCGGGTCGTTCGGTCCGGATCTCTTCCCGCTCGCGGTCGATCCGCCGCAGGACCGCGTTCACGAGCTTGCTCGCTCCGATGCCGTGCCGGATCTTGGCCAGTTCGACGGTCTGCGCGATCGCGGCATACGGCGGCACGGAGCCCATGTAGAAGAGCTGGTAGACGCCGAGTCGCAGGAGGTCGGTGAGGTCGACATGCAGCCGCATGATGCCGTTCCGGACGCGCGGCTGCAACGCCGCGTCGAGGTCCTCGCGCCGCCGCAGCAGGCCGTACACGAGTTCCTGCGTCCACCGCCGGTCGCGCGCGTCGAGGGCGGCCGTGCGACGGTCGAATGCGGCGTCGAGCAGCATCCCCTCGCGCAGGTCGGCGAGGATGTCGGCGGCCGCGACGCGAGAGTCGGTCACGCCCGGATGGGTGCTGATGTCAGCGCCGGCAAGCATGCATCAAATCTACTTCGGGCGGGGCATGAGGAACGGGACTATTGGGGCACGGAGCATAGGGCACGGGGCACGGGGGTCAGCATCGGGTTTGGCGTTCAGGGTTTGGGCATCGAGTCGCGTGTTCGCATCGGTGGCTTCCTCACTGTGCCCCGTGCTCCGCGCCCCGTGCCCCGTGCGCCTCCCCTCCAAACCCGTCCCCAACTT
>CBIHMX010000266.1:0-4599 GCA_966211115.1 uncultured Gemmatimonadaceae bacterium
CCGCAGTTTTGTGAGCCGCTCGGGGGAACCGGTCCAGTCCATCGATCGGCTGACGTCGAGCACGATGGCGGCCCGGGTGTTGGTTTCCTCCTCGAACTGCTTGACGACCCAGCGATCGGCGCGGGCGACGACGCGCCAGTCGATGAACCGCAGATCGTCGCCGGGCTGGTAGGGCCGGAACTCGGCGAATTCGACCGAGAAACCTTTCTTGGGTGAACGGTGTAGCCCGCTTAGAAAACCGTCCACGACCCATCGGGCGATGATTTCGATCCGACCGAGCGACGCCAGCGACGCCGGATCGATCAGGTCAGCGCGGGTGGGTGCGGCTGCGGGCATGGGAGGCGGAAGGTAGACGTCGGGCAGAGTGGGGTCAAATGCCTTTCGCACACGAAGATACCAAGGTTCTGGCAGTCGCTGCCGGCCTTGTTAGTTTCCTACCAGGGTGGTCGCTTCCCCTTCGCGGAATGGTCCGCGGTTTTCGGTCGGAGGTCGTATGATCAGGACCCTGATGTTGTCGAGCGCCATCGTTGTGGGCGTGTCCTCGACGCTGGCCGCGCAGTCGCAGACTGTGCGATGGAATGACCGGCCGACCACCTCGTGGGACGACGAGGCGCCGCAGGTGCGTGTCGCGATCGAAGGCAATCGTGGGTACGGGGGGCCGCTTCGCGTGCGCTTCCAGGTCGACGACAATGCCTACGTGACGGTGGCGCACGTGGATGGCGATGGCCGCCTGACGATTTTGTATCCCGAGTCGCGGAACCAGCGCTCGGCGGTGCGGGCCGACCAGGTTTACTACGCGAGAAACCAGCGTCTCGGCGGCGACTTTTCGTTTGTCGCCAACGGAAGCTTTGGCGGATACGTCTTCGCGCTCGCCAGTTACGCACCGCTCGACTTTGCCAACTTCGAGAATCGCGACTTCGACCGGGTCGGCGGATGGAGCGCGTTCACGGTCGCGAACCGCGGTATCGCGCGGCGCCCCGACGTGTTGATCGACCGGTTCGCGGCGCGGGTGCTGTGGTCCGTCGATACACCGTACGACTACGACGTCGACTACTACTCGCAGTTCGGGAACGCGGCGATGAACGCCTATGCGTTATGCAGTCCGAACGCCTTCGGCGCGTTTTACGGGTTCAGGCCAATCATCGGCGGGCGCACCTTCCTGGCGCAGTTCAGCAGCTGGGAGCGGATGAACTACCCGTATTTCTCGCTGTGCAACAGCCTGTTCGACCGCTACGAGTGCTATTCGTGGCTGACGTTCTCCGTATTCCCGAGTTGCCTCGGCCGCGTCTCCAGGATTGCGCGCTTCCCGACTGACATCAACGGCGGTGGCGGAATTCCCGGCGGTGGCGATGGCGATCCGTCGGACTCGTTGCCGGGCAAGGGCGGCATCAAGGACCAATTGTTCCCCAAGGCACCGGTCGTAGCAGAAGCAAACGGGCCATCGGGGCGGTTCGATCGGATCAACGACGGCACGGGGCTGGATGGCATCATGTCGATCCCGGCGCGCGCGACGCGAAAGATGAAAGACGATGATGCGCGTCGTGAACGCGGGTCCGCCGATGCGACGGATGCATCGCGCAGCGGATTCGATCGCATCGGCGCTGATAGCAAGCCGGAGAAGAGTGCCACAGCCGACGCGAGCAGGATGCAGCCTCCATCGCGCGAGTCGACGAAGGCAAAGAGCACACCCGACCGGGTTCGGGAGCCCACGCGTTCGCGCACAGGCTTCGGCACCACGACGCGTTCGCCCGATTCCCGCGCCGGCAGCAGCGCCCGTGATCGCGACACGGGTTCACGCCCGGCCAAGGCTTCGGGCAGCAGCGGAGGATCTTCCAGGAAACCGGCGACGTCGCTCGGCGGGACCTCCACGACCGGGAAGAAGAAGCCGCCACAGTAACCGCAGCCCAAAGCACACAGTCGCAGAGCGTCCCGGAAGGCTTCCCTTCCGGGACGTTCTTTTTCATCGGCTGGTGGAGCGGCTCGACTATTATTCAGCACCGCCGACGGCGCCATGCCCAATCACGATTCACGTCTCACGATTCACGACTTCTTTTGAAACTCCAGCAGATCCGCAACTTCTGCATTGTCGCACATATCGATCACGGCAAATCCACACTGGCCGACCGCCTGATCGAAGTCACTGGCGCGCTCGAAAAGCGGGAGATGAAGGACCAGGTGCTCGACACGCTCGACCTGGAGCGTGAGCGCGGCATCACCATCAAGCTCAACGCGGTTCGCATGACGTATGACGCCCGCGACGGCCAGCTTTACGAGCTGAACCTGATCGACACGCCGGGGCACGTGGACTTCACGTATGAGGTCTCGCGGTCACTCGCGGCCTGTGAAGGCGCCATCCTTGTGGTAGACGCCTCGCAGGGGATCCAGGCGCAGACGCTCTCGAACCTGTTCCTCGCGCTCGACGCCGGCCTGGAGATCGTGCCGGTATTGAACAAGATCGACCTGCCGGGCGCGGAGCCCGAGCGGCGCAAGCAGGAAGTCCACGACCTCATTGGCGCCGACCCGGAGGACATCCTCCTCGTCAGTGCCAAGGAAGGAAAGGGCATTCCCGAACTGCTCGAGGCCATCGTCAAGCGGGTGCCGGCGCCGCGCGGCGACCCGTCCGCGCCGTTGCGGGCGCTGATCTTCGACTCGTATTACGACCGGTATCGCGGCGCGATCCCGAGCGTGCGCGTGGTCGATGGCGAGCTGTCGCCGGGTATGCACATCACGTTCGGCGCGAACGACGCGGAGTATGAAGTCGCCGAAGTCGGCTACCTGCAGTTGCGCCAGGTGAAGGCGCCGAAGCTGACGGCGGGCGAGGTCGGGTACGTGCTGGCGAACGTCCGGTCGGTGGCCGAGACGCGGGCCGGTGACACGATCTTCGACGCCGAACACCACGCCGCCGAGGCGCTCCCCGGCTACAAGGACGTGCACTCGATGGTGTTCGCGGGCATCTACCCGACCGACACGACGCAATACGAGAACCTGCGCGATGCGCTGGCGAAGCTGCAGTTGAGCGACGCGTCGCTGAAATACGAGCCGGAGACGTCGACCGCGCTCGGGTTCGGGTTCCGCTGCGGCTTCCTCGGCCTGCTGCACATGGAAATCGTGCAGGAGCGGCTGGAGCGGGAGTGGGACCTGGACCTGGTGACCACCGTGCCTAACGTGGAGTACCACGTCTACCACACCGACGGCACGATGGAGCTGATCGAGAACCCATCGAAGATGCCGGCGGCGGTGAACCTCAGCCACGTCGACGAGCCCTTCGTGAAGGCGCGGATCGTGTCGCCGGCCGACTACATCGGCCCGATCATGACGTTAGGCACGGACCGGCGGGGTGTGTACAAGGGGATGAAGTACCTGGACCCGACGCGGGTCGAGTTCGAATGGGACTTCCCGCTGGGCGAGATCATCCTCGATTTCTACGACCGCCTGAAGACGATCAGCCGCGGGTATGCGGGACTCGACTACGAGCTGGCCGACTACCGGACGAGCGAGCTGGTGCGCCTGGACATGCTGATCAACGGCGACCTGCTGGACGCCTTTTCGGTGATCATCCACAAGGACAAGGCGTACGAGTGGGGCCGGAAGATCGCCGACAAGCTGAAGGAGCTGATCCCTCGCCAACTGTTCGAGGTGGCGATCCAGGCGGCGATCGGGAACAAGGTGATCGCGCGAACCACGGTGAAGCCGCTTCGGAAGGACGTGCTGGCGAAGTGTTACGGCGGCGACATCACGCGAAAGCGCAAGCTGCTCGAAAAGCAGAAAGAGGGGAAAAAGCGGATGAAGCAGGTGGGGTCAGTGGAGATACCGCAGGAGGCGTTTCTGGCGGTCCTTCAGGTTGACTGACAGGCCTCAGGTCACAGGGCACACACCATCCCGGTGCGACTGATTCGCTCGACTTCTGGTCATCGGCGAAGCGAACACACGATCGACGCGCGATCCATCCTCGTCACGCCGCCACCGGCGCCCATTTCGCGCACGCCTGTGGCGTGTGGCTCGTGGCCTGTGGCCCCTTGAGCGCGTCCCTGGTCATTCAGACGTCCTACCTGGGCGACGTGGTGCTCACCACTCCGCTGATCGCCATGCTGGCGACGCGCGGTCCGGTGGACGTCGTCACCACGCCAGCCGCGGCACCGCTGCTCGCCGGTAACCCTGATGTGCGGCGCGTGATCCCGTTCGACAAGCGGGGCTCCGAAGGCGGAATCGGGGGGCTCTGGCGCATGGCGAAGGCAATCGGGCCGGGTCGTGGCGCCGTCGCCTACTGCGTGCAGGGATCGCCGCGATCCGCGGCGCTTGCGGCGTTAGGCGGGTACCGGGATCGGGTCGGGTTCGACACGTCGGCCGGCCGGTGGCTGTACACGCGACGCGTCCGTTATCGCGCGGACCAGCATCACGCCGAGCGGCTGTTGCGGCTGGCGCTGGGTGACGCGGCCATCGTCGATCGGGCGTCGCTCACACCACGACTCTTTCCCTCCGCGGCGGACGCCGACGCGGTGGAACGACTGCTCGGGGCATCGAACGCATCGGCAGATCCGCTGATTGCCCTGGCGCCGGGAAGCATCTGGGCCACCAAGCGCTGGCCGGGGTTCCCTGCCG
>CBIHMX010000267.1:0-4594 GCA_966211115.1 uncultured Gemmatimonadaceae bacterium
GCGGAGCTTTGCGGCGATCCCGCAGGCCACGCTGGCGTTGACTGCGTTCAACCATACGCTCGAGGATGCCGTGGTCCGCACCACGGTCCCGAACCCGAACCCGCCGCCCGGATCGCTGTTCAGGCGCGTGAACCGCGACCGCTTCGAGAGCAGCGGTATCGAGATGCTCGCTGGTCTGGTGTTCGGCGACGATCGCGAGCGGTCCGTCACGCTCAACGCCGATGCCACGCTGCAGAGCATTTCGATCTTCGACCAGACGGCTGGAGACGCCGAGCGTCATCCGGAAAACAACCCCGAGACCAGGGGCCGCGTAGAGCTGGGGATTCCGCTGCCGTGGCAGATGCGCGGGTTCGCGGCAGCGCGCCATATCGGCACCACGTATTGCCTCAACGGAGACACGGGCGAAGAGGTGACCCTGGACGGTGCGACCACGACTGACTTCGCGGTCCAGCGAACCTTCGTGACCCGTCCCAGCGGGCCATTCCGCTGGTTGCGGGCCGTCCTCGCCATGGACAACGTCGGCAACACGGCCCTCTATGATTCGTGCGGGTTGCCACAACCGGGCCGCACCCTGCGGCTCATGATGACGATCGGATAGGAGAACATGTCGGCAACTTTGATCCGGCCCGAAGCCGTAGCGCAGAGGCGCGCCAAGCCCGCGCGGCGGAAATTCAGCCGCGTGGCGTTCTACGTGCACCTCTGGTTAGGCGTGCTGTCCACGGTCGCGCTGATCGCGATTTCGATCACGGGCATCCTGCTGAACCACAAGCGCGGGCTGGGTCTCATGCCTGACGTGGGCCACGAACCGACCGGGGAATTCGGTGCGGCGATTTCGGTGGAACGTTGGGCGGCGGCGGCACTCGAGGCGGCGCCGCCAGAGTCACGCATGGGGTGGAATCCGGGCGATCCGGTGAACATCGCACTCATAGACCGCATGGATGTCAGGCCGCGCAACGGCTTCGTGAAGGTGCGCCTGCGCGACAAGGCGTCGATGGAAATGACCGTCGACATCAATTCGGGCCAGGTCATCCACACCGGCCGCCGCGGGGACGTCTTCCTCGAGAAGCTGCACACGGGCGAGATCTTCGGCGGCCAGGCGTTCGTGATCCTGTCGGACATCGCTGCCGGCGCGCTGGTACTCACGCTCATTACCGGGTACTGGCTCTGGCTGGTCCCCAAGCTCTCGCGCGGCGCGCGTGACGGAGATGCCGCATGAAGATCGGTATCCTCGTGTTCCTGGTCGGGCTGTACGTCTTTCCCCTCGTGCTCCTGTCGTGGGGCCACAAGATCCGGCGCCTCAGCCCGCGGTCGCGTCGCGCCTTCTGGGGGGCGATCATCGGGCATTGCGCCGCCATAGTCCTCGCGGTGACGTTAGGAATGATTCCGCCGGAGGCCTGGACGTCCGAAGAGACCATGCGTGGTTTTTTCGGACTCTGGGCCTTGCTCATCCTGCCGCTGGCGGGCGGAGCAACCGGGGCCCTGACGACCCGCTGATCGAGGACTTCCAGTGACAACTCGGACCAATTCGCCACGTCCAGCGACGTGGACGCTCGCCGTTGCGGTAACGCTGGCATGTTCCGGTGCAGAGCCTGCCGATGAAGCGCCGGTTGCACCACCGACCAGCACGACGTCGGCGCTCGTTGGAATCGTCGGACACTGGACCGATACCACCATCGGCACGCCGGCGATTCTCGTGAACGGCGAGTCGTGGAGTGGCGAATCGTCACGCGAAGCGCTCGACAGCGCGAGCCGGCGGTTGTTCAACGAGGCCAGCGACACGTTCCTGGCGAACATGACCTCACCCACGGCTTTTCCCCTCGCGATAGCCGAAGACATCCTCGCCTTCAACTCGGGCACGCTGCGGACGGGGTTCAACCTGGTCGGCGGCAAGAGCGACCAGAACGCGGGTGTGGTCTTCGGCCTCGCGCCCAGCGGCGAGTACCACTATGTCCGGTACAACACCAAGGACGGCAATGTGGCGCTGTGGAGATACCGCAACGGTGAACGCGAGGTCGTGAAACATGGCGACGTGCACAAGCAGTTGCCGTTAGGCGAATGGCATGAGCTCGTCGTCGAGATCAATGGACCCGAGGTAAAGGGATACGTGTCAAGCGACACGACGATCTCGGTCGTGCACACGCTCGACAGCGCTCCCGTAGGCCGCGTGGGCGTCTGGGTCAAACGCGATGCCTTGACTGCGTTTCGTTCTTTCGTTGCCACTCCATGATTTTGTTAAAGGCGATAAGGGCAGATACAGCTTGGAAAACGGATGACTCGGAGGACAGACGATTTTCACCGGTTTGAGCATGCCGTGAGGGGCACCTCTACCGACAAGAGGTTGCAGCAATGCTTACTGTGCCCCTCACGGCATGCTCAATCGGTGTAAACCTGTGTTTCCCGAGTCGTCCGTGTTCAAGGCCGTATCGCTCTTATCGCCCTCCAACAAAAACCTGAAGTAATCGTTCCACCTCGGTATGCGCGAACGAGCGCGCCTCACCACTGAAACCCACCTCGCGCATCGCCTCCAGCCATTCCGTCTGACTGAACAGACCTTCGATATGCCGGTCGTGGATCACGCGGAAGTCGTTCCCATCACGCAACGCGAAGACGTAGTCAACGATGTACGTGGAATCGTCCCTGACGGGATCCCAGCACCACTCCAGATAACGCATCGCGCGATCACCCTGGTCGTGGCCACCGTGATCGGTTGATTCCTCGAACGTTTCTTTCGTCGCATCCGGGCAGAAGAGCGCGACACCGCCTGGTCGCAGATGCACGAATGCCGTCTCCATCGCGCGTCGCAGGTCGTCGAGCGTCGCCATGTAGCAGATTGCGTCATGCACGAAGACGGCATCGAACGTCCGGTCGATGCGGAACGTCCGCATGTCTCCTTGATGATGTTCGCATTCGGGGTTGAGCCGCTTGCTCACCGCGAGCATCCCCGGCGATGGTTCTACCAGCGTCAGCGCAAAGTGCTGTTTCATGTGCGACGCGTTGTTGCCACCGCCGCTGCCGAGTTCGAGAACCGTTTTGACGTTCCCGGAACTCGCTTCCCTCAGGAACCGTGTATACGCGGCCGCCTCTTCGGCGTAGTCCTCCGGCGCCGACATGGTGTGCCACCAGTCCGCCAACTCGTGGTAGAGTCTGGGTTCATCCATGAGGTTCAGGCAACCAATTCGAGTAGAAGCTCGAATTCACGCTCCTATTGACGAATCATTTCTCGTTGGGAAGACGGGCAAGAAGCGCGATATCCCTCATTTCACGAGGAGTTCCAGGCTCCCGCAGAGATGATATCAGGTCAATGATTCGCGTTAGGTGTGTTTCAGCAGGCGGTTGGCTGCCGGGTATTCGTGTCGCATGCGATCGTGCGACAAGCTGGACGTGAATTTGCGAACCTATCTTTTCCGCGTTTCCGACGTAGCTGGGAACGAGGTAGTTGGCAAGAATTGTCAAGGCCGCCGCTCTTTCGTACCCTGCGCGTGACTCGTTCTCAACTACGGCCAGTGCGGCAGCGGCAATTCTGACATCGTACACGTCGGTGCTTGCTCGAATGAGTGCGTTGAGCACAGAAGCGTCGTCAATCCGGCTTGCCCACAGTCGCGCAACTAGAGGGGCTGATGATTGATCGCAGTCTCGAAGCTCTCGTAAGCGTGCAGCGTTCTCGGAAGAAACCGATTGTCCAACGCCTGCAATAACTCTGCTGCATCGCTGTTTCGTCGCATCGCTTCGGGACTCGATCTGAGCCTGTGCGCTTGCCACGGCGGGAAGGAAAGCGATTACCGTTGCAATAGCCGCCAAATGGATTCGAGCATTCGCCATGGATATGAATACTCCCACTTGACGTTGCGAGGAAGCTGAAAATCGTTGGTTCCAGCAGGTCGACCGTCGTCGCTTCGTCCACTGCTTGCTGATAAAACGCTCCCCTGCGCTAACGTAGCGCTGCGCCAGGTACGGCCCGTACTGTCCGTCTCTGCATCAGCGGACCAGCAAGCCCGCGCCATCCAATGATTCGAACATCGCATCGAAAACCGGGAATACCGCGATCCGTTCCGAGTGCACGCCCGAACTGGCTGTTGATGCTTGTGCTGTTCGCGGCATGCAGGTCCTCCTCCGGCGGAGCCTGCGACATCGTCTACCTTGACCCAATCTTGTCGATTTCTGATGCGAGAGACGCGATCACAAGCGATCCAATCCCGTCCCTGCGATTGCGGAACTTGCACTGGAATGGCCACCAGATCGATGACGCGCGCTTCTTCACTGAAGTTGGTGCGCCGGTCTATGGGGTGACTCCGTTAGGTGCCGAAATTCAATGTGACGTCGCCTGTGGATTCGGAAATATGCCAGGTGTATACGGCCTAACGGTTCATCGTGACGGATATCGGGATACGACGCTGAACATCACCGCGAATTATGGCAAGGTTGAGAACACTTGTCCTATCCGTGGATCACAGGGAATCATACTTCAGCTTCGATTGAGTCCGCTGTAACCTTCGGCCCACCGGGTCAGAGAGTAAGCCCAGCCCATGCCAGGCTGGGCTCACTTTCGCGCTCAGCTGCTTGGATCTGGCTCCCTCTCGATCATCATACCTAACGA
>CBIHMX010000268.1:0-4549 GCA_966211115.1 uncultured Gemmatimonadaceae bacterium
GAAGGCAAGATCGTCCAGGTCGGCGCGCCTGACGAGGAATTCCGATCCGTCAACGTCGGCGTCTCCGCCACCCTTGCCCGGTCGGCGGCGAACGCCGGTGTGCGGCGATTCGTGCACGTGAGCACGGTGGGCATCTATGGCCACGTGCTGCAACCGCCGGCGAACGAGGACACCGAGCGCCGGCCGATCAACGCGTACGAGCGGACCAAACTCGAAGGGGAAACGGCCGTTCGGGATACGGCGTCCGGTCTTGGGCTCGACCTCCGCATCATCCGGCCGGCTTGGGTGTTCGGTCCCGGCTGCCCCCGTACCGCGAAACTGCTTCGCAGCATCCATCGGCGGCGCTTCTTCTTCGTGGGGCGGGGGGCCAACCTGCGGCATCCCGTGTACGTCGACGACGTGATCGACGCATTGATCCTGGCATCGCGGGCAGCGGCCGGCGAGCGCCTGGACTACAACGTGGCCGGCCCGTCGCCGCTGACCCTTCGCGACCTGGTCGACATTTGCGCCGATGCGTTAGGCGCGCCGAGGCCGCGGTGGCGGCTGCCGCGGCCGGCGATGGTGGTGGCGGGGCATGCCGCGGAAGCCGGTGGCCGGCTGGTTGGCAGGGAACCGCCATTTTCGCGCCGTTCGCTGGCGTTTTTCGAGAACGACAATGCCTTCGATTGCTCGGCCGCGGCGCGTGGACTCGGCTTCACGCCGGGCGTCGATTTCCGCGACGGGATTCGTCGAACGCTGGAGGACCAGGCATGGCCTCTCGCGTTGTGACCCGGCGTCGCCAGCTTGTGGGAGCCGGCTGATGTGCGGGATCTGTGGCGTCGCCGGTGGCGATCCGGTCCGCGAGTCGCAGCACGTGCGCGCGATGTGCGACCGGATTGCGCATCGCGGCCCGGATGACCACGGCGTGGTGGCCGACGGTCCCGTGGTGTTAGGCAACCGCCGGCTCGCCATTATCGATTTGTCGTCGGCCGGCCATCAGCCACTGGGCGACGCGGCCCGCGGCGCCTGGATCACGTACAACGGCGAGATCTACAATCACGCCGAGCTCCGGACAGAGCTCGAGCGACAAGGCCACCGCTTCGAGGGCGCGTCGGATACCGAAGTCGTGCTGGCGCTTTACCTTCGCGACGGCGCCGGATTCCTGTCACGCTTGCGCGGCATGTTCGCGTTCGCGATCTGGGATCGACGCCGCCAGGTGTTGTTCTGCGCGCGCGATCATTTCGGGCAGAAACCGTTCTACTACGCCGAACAGGGCGGAAGATTCATTTTCGGGTCGGAGATCAAGGCACTGCTCGCGCATCCGGACGTCTCGATCGAGCCCGAACCCGCGGCGATCGACTACTACCTGTCGCTCCGGATGGTGCCGCCCCCGCTGACCATGTTCCGGGGTATCCGAAAGCTTGCGCCCGGGCATTGGCTGGAATGGGCGCCTGCCGGCGGCGTGCGCACTGGCCAGTACTGGACACCGGAGTTCAGCCCCGACACGTCGAGAACCGACAGCGATTGGGATGACGCCCTGCGGGCAGCCCTCGCGGATGCGGTGCAAGCGCATTCCGTGAGCGACGTCCCCGTGGGGGCTTTTCTTTCCGGCGGACTGGATTCGAGCGTTGTCGTGGCGCTGCTCAGCAAACAGGGTCAGGAGCGGATCCCGACGTTCTGCATCGGTTCCGATTCGCCAGCGTTCGACGAGCGGCCGATGGCGCGCATCATGGCGGAGTACTGCCGGACCGATCATCACGAGCGTGGCGTGTCATCGCGGCTGCTGGCACGCCTCCCGATCCTCGTGAACACGCTGGACGAGCCCTCGGACCCGATTGCGGCCTGCTTCGAGGCCGCCGCGCAACTGGCCTCGGAGCATGTGCGGGTGGCGCTGGGTGGCGACGGCGGCGACGAACTGTTCGGCGGGTTCGATCGTTATGCGTCCTTTGCCATCGCCGACCGGTATGCATCCCTCCCCCGCTGGTTTCGCGAGGATGTCGTCAGGCCGGCGGTCAGTCTGCTCAAGGGTGCGGACGGCTACAAGACATTCGCGCAGCGCGCCCGATGGCTCGATGACGTGTCGTCGGCACGCGGTGGGCGGCTGTACGCCAGGATGTCCAGTCATTTCCGGTTCACGCCGGAACGCAAGCAGGAGCTGTACGGCGAGTCGCTCCGGAGCAGCCTCAGGGGGGCGGATGCGCTGGAAGCCATAGCCAGGCCGTTCGACAATGCGCCGGGAACGTCCGCGCTCGACCGCATGCTTTTTGCTGACCTGGTGACCCGACTACCCGAACACACCCTGATGCTCGCCGACCGGCTTTCGATGGCCCGAAGTCTCGAAGTGCGTTCCCCTCTCCTCGACATCCGTCTGGCCGGACTCTGTTTTTCCATGCCGTCACGACTGCGTGCCCACCGGGGGCGAACCAAGGTGGCGCTCCGTCGGGCGGCCGCTGCCTGGATGCCACCTTCGCTGGTGACGCGGGCCAAGCAGGGATTCATGTTCCCCGTGTCGGAGTGGCTCGATGCCCCAACGCTGCGTACCGTGAACGACTGGATAACGAAAGGACCCCTCATTGCCGCGGGGTGGATCCGGGCCCAGGCGGTGCGCACGCTGGTCGACGAACATGCGTCAGGCCGAGCCGATCATCACGTCCGGCTCTGGCAGTTGATGAGCCTCGATGCCTGGCATCGCCGTTACCTTGGCAACGTGGCGGCTGATGAACAGGCGGACGCGCTGGCGCGGACGCTGCGGGCTGCCGTTCCTGTCTCCTCCGTTTCCACTGCACCATGACCGCCAAACCGCCTGACGTCGATTCGATCCGCGAATACTGGGATACGAACACCCTGGGCCTGCAGTACGTCAAGGATGCCTCGCTGAAGCCCGGGACGCCGGAGTTCTTTGCCCACATCCGGCCGTGGATGAACCCGTACAAGTTTCCGTGGATCATGGACCGGATCGAGCGCGAAGCGGCGCTGCTCCGCGGCAAGCACCTGCTGGAGATCGGGTGCGGGATGGGCTATGACAGCCTCGAATTCCTCAAGCGCGGCGTGCGTGTGACCGCCACGGACCTGACGCCTAACGCGGTGCAGATCGCGAAGCGCCACTTCGAGCTGGAGAAAGTCAGCGCCGAATCGGTCCACACTGAAAACGCGCTGGCGCTCTCCTTTCCCGACGAGACGTTCGACGCCGTCTGGTCGAATGGCGTGCTGCATGCCACGGGCGACACCCGGCGCGCCATCGCCGAGGCGCGCCGCGTGCTGAAGACCGGCGGCCGCGCGATCATCTCGCATTTCTACCGCAGGCCTTCCTGGATGTGGACGTTGCACCGGCTGGGCCGCGAGCCCATCGAAGCCAACGAAAAGGATCCGCCGGTGAACGAGTTCTATCGGGACGAGGATGTTCTCGACTTCTTTCAGGGCTTCCGGATCGTCGAGGCGGTGCACGAGCATCACCGTGCCATTCCCGTGCGGAAGTCGGGCCTGAAGGCCGCGCTCTACACGTATGGCTTCGCGCCGCTCTACAACCTGCTGCCCGAGAAGCTCGCGTTGCGCTACGCGTACAAGCTCTCGGTCACCGCGATCAAGGTGTAGATGAACGGCACGGAACGCATGGAATCAACGGAACCCGGACTCGAGGAGTCGTCCCGCGTACCGGGGGCCGGGCGCGCCGTCCCGTTTACGATCCTCCGTCCAACGACCGGGTGGCGGGCACTGGACCTGAGCGAGCTGTGGGCGTACCGCGAGCTGGTGTACTTCCTGATCTGGCGCGACATCAAGGTCCGCTACAAGCAGACCTTGTTAGGCGCGTCGTTGGCGATCATCCAGCCGCTCTTCACCATGCTGATCTTCAGCCTGTTCTTCGGGCGGCTGGCACGCGTGCCGTCCGACAACCTTCCCTACCCGGTGTTCAGTTACACCGCCCTGGTACCGTGGACGCTGTTCGCCACCGGCCTGACGATGTCGGCCAACAGCCTGGTGGGAAGCCAGGAACTGCTGAAGAAGGTGTACTTCCCCCGGCTCGCGATCCCTCTCGCTCCCGTGCTCGGCGGACTGGTGGATTTCGGGATCGCGTTCGTCGTGTTGCTGGGGCTCATGGCCTATTACGGGATCTTCCCCGGCATCGCCGTCCTCGCGGTCATTCCACTCCTGCTGCTCACACTCGTCACCGCGCTCGGCGTGGGACTCTGGTTGTCCGCGCTCAACGTGCAGTACCGCGACGTGCGCTACACGCTCCCCTTTCTCGTTCAGGCCTGGTTGTTCGCCACACCGATCGCGTATCCCAGCAGCATGCTTGACGCTCCATGGCGAACGGTCTATGCCATTAATCCGATGGTGGGCGTCGTCGAAGGTTTCCGGTGGGCGCTGCTGGGCGCCGACACGGCGCCCGGCCCGATGATCCTGGTCTCGGCGCTGACGTCCCTCGCGATCCTGGCCGGCGGCGCGCTGTATTTCCGGCGCATGGAACGCACCTTCGCGGACATCGTCTGAGGAAATCGACGTGAACGCGATCGAGCTCGAGGGCGTCGTTGAACGCCTTGGCGAAATCGGCCGTCTTCTCCCCCGCATCCGT
>CBIHMX010000269.1:0-4548 GCA_966211115.1 uncultured Gemmatimonadaceae bacterium
CGTTAGGCCTGATGCTGGCCGTCGGGCTGGTCGAGGCGCTGGTACCGATGCTGCCGTCGGACCTGCCGAAATCCCTGCTCGATCGCATCGCGATCGACGTCCAGACAGTCACGGGCACGCTGGCGATCTGCCTCGCCGGTGGCGTGATCTTCGGGCTGATCGCGGCTCGCTACGCCGGCTCCGCGCGATTGCTGGAAACGCTTCGCGGAGGATCCTCTTCGATCGTGGCACCCCGGACGCGCGCCCGATCCGCCCTGCTCGTTGGCGAGACCGCCCTCAGCGTCGTGCTGGCCGTCGCCGCCGGCCTTCTGCTCACGAGCTTCCTGAAACTGCGAACGATCGACAAGGGCTTCAATGACGACGGCCTGCTCATGGCGCGCATCGCGGCGTCGACCGCCAACGCCAACGCGCGTGATCCGTGGCTCGCCCACTACGTAACCCTTCTCGATCGAGCGCGCACGATCCCCGGCGTCATGAGCGCCTCGGCGAGCCTGCTCATTCCGCTCAGCGACCGTTCCTGGGAAGTCCGCATCCAACCCTATGGGGCTACCGAAGCGATCGAGGCCGGAGCGTCGGTGCTTTTCAACATGGTCTCAGAGGACTACTTCACCACGCTTGGCGTTCCGCTCCTCCAGGGTCGGTCGTTCAACGGCGGCGACCGGAACGACACTGCGCCCGTGGCGGTCATCGACGAGACCATGGCCGAACGATTCTGGCCAGGCAGGGACGCGGTTGGACAACAAGTCACGATCGATGAGCGAGGGGCTGACGGTCAACTGATTTATCGAACGGTCGTCGGTGTCGCCAAGAACGTCCGCCACTACACCCTGCGCGAACCATCCCGAATCCAGATCTATGTTCCGATCCGGCAAACCATCAGCCGGTACGGGCAGACCCTGAACGTCGTGCTGAAGGCATCGGTGCCGCCCTCCACCCTCATTGCCCCAATGCGTGCCCTGGCCACCGCGGTGGATCCGGGAAGCCCGGCCTCGGAAATCCATCCAGTGTCTTTCTATCTCGACCAGTCCATCTCGGCCGAACGAACGCTCGGCATCATCACGATCTGGCTGGCGGTGGTGGCATCCCTGGTCACCGCGGTCGGGCTCTTCGGTCTGGTGACGTACGCGGTGGTGCAGCGGCGGCGCGAACTCGCACTGCGCCTGGCGCTTGGCGCGCGTCCGGGAGAAGTCGTGAGGCTGGTCACGTGGTCCGGCGTTTCCATGGGCCTGATGGGAATCGTCATCGGCCTCGCGGGCGCCATGGCGCTTTCGCGCCTCATTGCCGGGTTCCTGTACGGCGTGCAGCCGATGGACCTGTCCGTTTACGCGTTATGCGCCGGCGGCGTCCTGGCGGTGACGGCCCTGGCGGCGCTTGTCCCGGCACTCGGGGCGCGGCGCCTGGCGCCCGCCTCGGTGTTACGGGAGGATTAAGCCGTCTGAGTCACTGGACCTGACTGGGCGCAGTATGCAGTATGCAGAATGCGCACTGCAGAACGGGTATCCGGGTCAGCATGCCGACGCTGACGATCGACGGCATCGCCGTCACTGCGCCTGAAGGGGCGACCATACTCGACGCGGCTCGATCGCTGAACGTCGACGTCCCCACGTTGTGCTGGTATCCGAAACTCCCAACGGTCGGGAACTGTCGGATCTGCCTCGTGTCCGTTGACGGGAACCCGAAGCTGGTGGCGGCCTGCGCCGCGGCGGCCGCCGACGGCATGGTCGTCACGACGGAATCGGTCGCGGCCGTGAAGAACCGGCAGGGCGTGCTCGGTATGCTGCTGGAACGGTATCCGACGGACGAAATTCCCGATGGCGGGTACCGGAACGAGTTCGAGGCACTCGTCAGGCGCTATAACGTCCCGACCACGAAGCAGTCCGGTTTGCCGCTCCGCACCGGTGACGAGCGCGACGACGACCCCATCATCCAGCACGACATGAGCACCTGTATCCTCTGCACGCGCTGTGTGCGCGCCTGCGAGGACATTCAGGTGGTGGGTGTGCTCGACGTTGCCAACCGTGGCGATCACGCCGAGATCATCGTTGGCGCCGATGGGAACCCCGAGCACGCCGGCTGCACCTGGTGTGGCGAGTGCGTGCGGGTCTGCCCGACGGGGGCGATCCACGACATCATCCCGATGGCGGTCCGGGCGAACAACGGCACGATGGTCCAGCGCATGCGTTCGAAGGACCTTCCGGTCGTCGATCGCGAGGTGCGCAGCGTCTGTCCGTACTGCGGCGTCGGCTGCCAGATCGACCTGCAAGTGCGGGACGAAACGGTCGTCCATGTTCGGTCGCCATGGATCGAGGAGAACACTCCGAACCAGGGATCGACGTGCGTGAAGGGCCGGTTCGGTACCGACTTCGTTCAGCACCGTGACCGCCTGACGACGCCCCTCATCCGTCGCGGCTGGGTGAAGCGGGACGGGCAGTGGGTGTTCGATCGGGCCGAACATGAACGCAACGGCTGGAACCGCCGCGGCGGGCCGTGGGACCTGGTGCAGGAAGAAGCGCAGGAGAAAAAGCGCCGCCCGAAGAACAATCCGCTCATCACGAAGCCGACCGGGATGGACACGCTGGGCGACCCGCGGGATCGCGTGGCGACTCCCCGTGCGTGGTACGATCCCTTCCGTGAGGCCACGTGGGAGGAAGCGCTCGAGCTGGCCGCGCAGGAGATCGTCCGGATGCGGGATACGAAAGGTCCGCAATCGCTGGCGGTCTTCCAGTCGGCCAAGTGCAGCAACGAGGAGAACTACCTCCTCCAGCGCATGTTCCGGGGCGGTGTCGGCACGAACAACGTCGATCATTGCACGCGCCTCTGCCATTCATCGTCCGTGTCGGCCATGCAGCGCGCGATGAACACGAGTGCGGCCTCGGGATCGATGCGCGAGGTGGAGACTGAATCGGACGTCATCTTCATCCTGGGGGCGAATACGACGGAGTCGCACCCGGTGTTCGGGGCGGCGATCAAGCGGGCGGTGAAGCGCGGCGCGAAGCTGATCGTGGCCGATCCGCGGCGGATCGAACTGGCCGCGCGGGCGCACATTCACCTGCAGCCGCTGCCCGGCACGGACGTCGCCCTGCTGAACGCGATGCTCCACCACATCCTGGCCGAGGGCCTGGAGGACCGGGCATTCATCGCGAGCCGCACGCACGACTTCGACAAGGTGCGTGAGGCCGTTCGGCCCTACACGCCGGAACGGGCCGAGACGATTACGGGCGTATCGGCAAATCTCATTCGTCAGGCGGCGGAGTTGTACGCTCGCGGACCGCGGTCGGCGACGCTCTGGGCGATGGGGCTGACGCAGCACGCCACGGGGACGGACATCGTGGCAACGCTGCTCAACCTGATCCTGGCGACGGGCATGATCGGGCGCTGGGGAGCGGCGATGATTCCCATCCGCGGGCAGAACAACGTCCAGGGCGCGAGCGACGTCGGCGCCATTCCGATGGTCTATACCGACTACCAGCCGGTGACGGACCCGGCGATCCGGCACATGTTCGCGTCGACGTGGGGCGTGCCTGACGAGCGGATCCCGCTCGAGGTTGGCCTCAAGGTGACGCAGATCGTGCAGGAGACGAGCCCGGTTCGCGGGATGTACATCATGGGTGAGAACCCGATCCTGTCGGACCCCGAGGTGTCGCACGCCGAACACTGGTTCCGCGAGCTGGAGTTCCTGGTCGTCCAGGACCTCTTCCTGACCGAGACGGCTCGTTATGCGGACGTGGTGCTGCCGGGCGCGTCATTCGCCGAGAAGACCGGGACGTTCGTGAATACGGAGCGGCGGATCCAGCTTTCGCACAAGGCGATCGAACCGCCGGGCAACGCCCGCGGCGACCTGGAGATCATCATCGAGCTGTCGAACCGCATCGGCCTGCCGACGCCGTTCACGAACTCGGCGGAGGTCATGGACGAGATCGCGCGCGTGACACCGTCATGGCGCGGCGTCTCGCACGCCCGACTGGAAGGGAATGGCGGCCTGCAGTACCCGGTGCCTCACGCGGAACACCCGGGCACGGATTTCCTGTTCGACGACCGGTTCCCGACAGCGGACGGCAAGGCCCAGTTCGTCGGCGTCGAGTTCCTGCCGCCGGCGGAACTGCCTGACGACGACTACCCGTTCATGCTGAACACTGGCCGGCAGATGTATCACTGGCATACGGGGACGATGACGCGCCGTTCATTTGCGCTCGATGCGCGGGAACCGGGCCCGATCGTGGAGCTGAACCCGGCCGACGCGATCGACCTTGGCGTGGCGGACGGCGACGAAGTGTGCGTGGCGTCGCGCCGTGGTGAGTTGAGGATTTCGGTTCGCCTGTCCGGGCGTGTGGCGCGGCACCAGGTCTTCATTCCGATGCACTACCGCGAGGCGGCGGTGAACCTGCTGACGAACCCCGAGCTGGATCCGTACGCGCATATTCCCGAGTTCAAGGTGTGCGCGGTGTCGGTGCAGCGTGTGGGGGCGCGGAAATCGGATTCAGAGTCACGCACCCTGGCGACGCAGGCGGGCGACTAAAGGGGCATGGGGCATGGGGCATGGTGTACGGG
>CBIHMX010000270.1:0-4543 GCA_966211115.1 uncultured Gemmatimonadaceae bacterium
TCACGCGGCAGGCGGATCTTGTTCGGCAGCTCCAGCAGATGAGCGAAGCCCGCCGCCATGGCCAACGCCGTAGACGCGATCGCCACCAAACGAACAACGTTCAGCACAGAATCAACGCGCTGGGCCGACCGGCGCGCGCGCCTCGGGTCTGTACAGCCAAAACAGAGCAAGCAGAAAACACAGGAACGAAATAATGTCGAGAGGCTCCCTGAACCAGCTCCAATAGATCCAGCTGGCGACTCTCGCCGAGAGCTCTGGTGATGCAGGAGAAGTCACAGGCACGTCTTGAAACGCAAGCATCTCTGGAATGAAAAACAGACCGCTCCACACGCGCATGATGATGTACGAGGCGAGTCCGATGAGAAGCAGGCGCCGAGCCCGGCGGTCCTTCCACGCGAAGATCAGCGATAACAAGACGAAAATGGTGATGCCCGCGTGAACAGGAATCCAGAACGTCTGCAGCGGCACTCCCGTACCAGGCTGTATCGCCGAAAAGGACGATGGCGGCGATGCACTCCAAAGAGGCATGAACACAATGTGCTCATAGAATCCGCCTCCGATCGCCCCGGCCATGAAGAAGCAGAGAAGAATCAACGACCACTTGGCAAGGTTCGCCTTCATTGAGAATCCTCAATGCATCACGCCGATGTGACGGCGGGTCGATCGCGGCCAAAGGGGTCGCCCGATATGGATTCGGTGTGCAGGGACGGTCGTGGTTGCCATCACGGCTCTCCTTAAGACATCCAACGCCCGAGGGCATCGGCACCCTCACGATCCGGCTGCTATCAGACTCCAAATGGGAATGTCTCTGGCACCTCCCGGGCCTCCCACTCGGCTGTTCGCTCGAGCGGTTCGACCGCCTTGGTCTCGTCGAAGTGCAGCACCGCATCGAACTGCTCGGATAGGCGGGCATGGAAGTAGTGGCTGTAGCGCTCGGTGTCGGGACGGTAAATCACGCCGATCGCTCGCTCGAGCCTGGGATCGCTCAAGGCTTGCGCCGCTTCGCCATCACGACAGCGCAGGAGAAAGCGAGTGACGTGGGTATCGTGGAAGGTCGCCTCGTAGCTTCCAGCGATCGCCGGCCGGACTCGCTTGCGCTCGGCCGGACCGTCCCAATTGGATGCTGCTGTGACGGTACCGTGGTGTGTGCTGAAGCCGACCAGGAGCGCGCCGCTGCCATGCCTCTGGCGAACGAGCTGACCGACGTTCAGCTCGCCACGCTGCCCCATTTCGGTGGCGCGCGCGTCGCCGAGATGCGAGTTGTGCGCCCAGACGACGACCTTTGCGGGCCGCCCATCGCGCCGCTCGAGGTACGCAACGAGCGCGTCGAGCGTTTCGACCATGTGGCGGTCGCGCAGGTTCCACGACGAGACGTCGGACAGGAACATCGAACGGTAATACGCTTCCGCATTCTTGACGAGCCTGGCGTTCTGCTCGGCATCGAAGAACTCGTCACGCGCGATATGGCCATCACGTTCGGCATATGCCGCCGCACGACGCTGCAGGTCGAGAAGCACAGTGATGACCTCGTGGCGGCACGATTCGGCGACGCCAGCCGTTGTCAGCATGCCGTATCTCCGTACGTCATCGCCGAAATGGTCAAAACACGCATAACGTTCGCGAACGCGGCGTGCGACGGGAGGGTCGACCTTCTCGAGGTATCGAAGGACCGCCTCCATCGACGCGTTGAGGCTGTACAGATCCAGTCCGTAAAATCCGGTCTTTGGCGCGCTCGGTGCGAGGGCACCGTTATGCTGGCGCAGCCACTCGACAAAGTCGACCACGTCTGTGTTGCGCCACATCCACGGCGGGAATCGCTTGAAGTCCCCCAGAGCGTCGACAGCACGTGCGTCGTCGCTGAAGCCGCGCACGTAACGGTTGACTCGTGAGGCGTCGGGCCAGTCGGCCTCGACGGCGATGGCGGTAAACCCTTGCTCCGTGATAAGGCGTTTCGTGATAGCTGCGCGTTCCCGATAGAACTCGTGCGTCCCGTGTGACGCCTCTCCCAATAGCGCAAAGCGTGCGCCAGCGGCCCAGCCGATGAGAGAGTCGTAATCGCCAGCGCTCCCTCTCAGTGGGCGGGCGGCCTCCCGCAGCGTGTCTATCAGGCCAGCCTCAGTCATTCCCGGCATGGCAGTCTCTCCGTCTCTCCGTCGAGGCTTCTGACCTGCGCGACGGCCATCTCACGCGGGATGACCGACACGAGCAGTGCGCGCGAGCAGATCGCGCACCTCGTCGTCTGTCGTCTGCGAGAAATCCTCGTACCAAAGGCCGACGGCGTGAAACGGCTCTGGCGTGATGGCGCAAACGATGTCGTCGACTACTTCTCGCAGCTGATCGCACGTCTCGGACGGGGCGATGGGAACGGCCACGACGACGCGGCCCGCACCCTGTTGTTTCAGGGCTTTAACGGCCGCGTACATCGTGGCCCCGGTCGCAAGCCCGTCATCCACGAGGATCACAGTCCGGCCACGCACGTTGGGGGCCGGACGAGCGCCTCGGTACAGGCGCTCGCGACGCTCCAGCTCCTGCTGCTCTCTGGCGGCTATTGCGTCAATCATCGCTGGAGGGATTCGTAGCCCGCGAACAACGTCCTGGTTGATCACGCGGACGCCTCCGGTGGCGATTGCGCCCATCGCGAATTCCTCGTGACCAGGAACACCCAGCTTCCGCACCAGAAACACGTCCAGAGGCGCCTCCAGCGCTTGCGCCACTTCATAGGCCACCGGCACGCCGCCCCTGGGCAATGCAAGCACGATAGCCTCCGGGCGCCTCGCGTATGCCGCGAGCTTGGCGGCAAGCAGACGACCTGCTTCGATGCGATCACGGAAGCGACTTCCATTCATGGCCAGAGCTCTTGCAGTTCCGCCGTCAACGTCGTGTCGAACCGATCGAGTCCCGCGGCAATCATCGCCATCGTCGAGACACCCGTGACACCGTCTCCTCATGATCGAACCACCCCCGCAGACCGCAAGCAAAGTGAGATGGGTTCCGTTTCGGAGGATCCTTATGGATCGATGAGTTCGGTCTCGCTGTTGGAACGACATCGACGCACGTGAGTCTGATTGCCAGGACTTTCAACCCAGCGGAGGTGCTGCCACACAGGACGCCGCGCGACGATCTCCGGCACGGGAGTTGCCTCCCTTCAAACGCTCAGGACGCATCGCCATACCGCCATCCGCAGTTGGTGTCAACCGCGCCATGTCGCGCGCGACAGCGTTGCGGATCGCGCTCGGCAGGGCCATGAGCGCTGCCCAGCCAGAATGCACACTTCTGATCAATGACCAAAAGGGATGCCAATCCACTGCACGTGTTGCCCCCCGAGGTGAAGTCTCGTGCCCGGATCCGGCCCATGCCGACCTGGGTCGCACCGATGCTGGCGACGCTGACCGACGAGCGTTTTTCACGACAGGGGTGGCTGTTCGAGCCCAAGCTGGATGGGGAGCGCTGCCTGGCGTTCGGTGACCGCGGCACGCTGCGGCTGCTGTCGAGGAATCAAATAGAACTGAACGAGAGATATCCCGAGATTGTTGCGGCATTCCGGAACCAGCCGACAGCCGCGTTCATCGCCGACGGAGAGGTCGTGACCTCCGATGGCGGCGTGACCAGTTTCGCGAAGCTGCAACAACGCATGCAGGTCGCGAGACCGTCACTGGATCTTCGGCGCAAAGTGCCGGTCTGGTTGTATCTGTTCGATCTGCTCTACGTCGATCGCTATGACGTTCGAAGCGTCCCGCTCCGGTACCGTAAACAGCTCCTTCGCATGACGTTCCACTTCAACGGGTCGCTTCGGTTCACCGAGCATCGCGAGACGGAAGGCGAAGCTTTCTATCAGGAGGCGTGCCGCCGTGGATGGGAAGGGATCATCGCCAAAGACGGAGACGGTGTGTATGTGTCCGGGCGGACGCGCGCCTGGCTGAAGTTCAAGTGCACGCACGAGCAGGAGTTCGTCATCGCCGGCTATACCGATCCTCACGGCGGGCGTATTGGATTCGGCGCGCTGCTCGTCGGCGTGTACCAGCGTGGAAAACTCGTCTACGCGGGAAAGGTCGGGACCGGGTTCGATCACGCGACGTTGGAGCGGCTGGGTAAACAGCTCGCGCGGCTGGAAACGGCCGCGAGTCCCTTCGCTGGCGGCGGATTCCCGCGGCGCGGCGCTCACTGGGTCGAACCAAAGCTCGTCGCTCAGGTTGGCTTCACGGAATGGACGCCGGGAGGCAAGCTGCGACACCCCCGGTTCATCGGCTTGCGTGAAGACAAAGACCCGAAGGAGGTCGTCAGGGAACGCTGAGGGAGCGGACGCACTTGGCCAATGACGAACTGTCGCGGCGAATCGGCCGTCGGGTGCTGAAGATCACCCACCCCGGGAAAGTCCTCTTTCCTGACGATGGCGTGACCAAGGAAGAGCTGGTCACCTACTATGAGCGTATCGCCTCATGGATGCTCCCGCACGTGCGCGGCCGTCCGGTGGCCATGGAACGCTACCCTGATGGCATCGACAAGCCCGGCTTCTTTCAGAAAGATGCCAGCCCGTATTTCCCCG
>CBIHMX010000271.1:0-4532 GCA_966211115.1 uncultured Gemmatimonadaceae bacterium
CCGGTCCAGCCGCCTGTTCCGGATATGGACGACGACGAGCCGGTCCTGCCGCCTCGTCGCACGAACGGTGATGCAACCGCCCTCCAATCGCGCGCCGATACCGTGCCCCAGTGCGTTTTCGACCAGCGGTTGCAGGATGAACAGCGGCACCTGCGCGTCCTCCAGCCCCGGCGACGGCGCGATCTCGAAACGCAGGCGATCCGCAAAGCGAATCCTTGCCACTTCGAGGTACGTGCGCGCATAACGAATTTCATCCTCGAGCGGCACGATGACGCGATCGCGATGGCGAAGCAGGTCGCGCAGGAGGTCGCCGAGCTTCGCCAGCAGTTCGTCAGCGGCATCGGGATCGCGGTGGATCAGCGTCGAGATGCCCTGCAGGGTGTTGAAGAGAAAGTGCGGATGCAATTGCGCGGTGAGGGCGAGCAACCGTTGTTCGGCAACCTCGGCGCGAAGACGTTCCTGTTCGAGACGCTGCAGGGTTGCACGACGGCGTGCTTCCATGAAGGCGACGATTCCGGCCAGTGCAATCCATGGAAGCACGCCTTGTCGCAACACTTGCGGGAAGTACTGCGCCAGACTGGGTCGATTGGGGATGTCGTGATAGAAGTACCAGTACTGTGCCGCGGCGGAAATCGTTATGAGGGCGACGAGGCTCGCGATGATACGGCCGGCGAGAGCCAGGCGCGACGTGCTCTCCATGTCGATGCGCCGGGCGCCTGACGCGAGCAGCGGCGCGCCAAGGATCAGCGCGTACCACGTAACCGACCCGACACCGAGCTGAAAGAGAAGCCTGCCGAAGTCCGCAGGCGGACCTGGCATGCGCGGTACGGTGCGTCCCGGAAACCCGGGGGCTTCAGCGAGTAGTCCAAGCGCGACGGCCACGCCGAGAATGACCGCCCAGATAGCGAGCGGTCCATGGTTGGCGATGGTGAATTCGCGGCGCACGTCAGGGGAACGATAATGCGCCGGTCGGAGCGCCCGCACTCCCGGAGGGGCGAACTCCGCGTTGCATGGGACGAACGTGTGACACGAGACGTGACGTCTCAACCGCGCGAGGGTCCTGAACCGCGCCTATCTCATCAACTCATCGGCTCAATCATGCAGCACACCCGCCGGGTCGGTCCGCGCCGCCCGCCAGCCCGGAAGCAAGGCCGCGATGAGGGCGAGCGTGAGCACGATGACGACCGCGACGCCAACCGAAAGCGGATCGAAGGGCGCGACGTCGAACAGGAACCGGGTGATCGCCCGGGTGGCGACGATGGCGATGGCCAGGCCGGCCACGAGTCCCGCGATGGTCATTGCACCTGCTTCGGCCACGAATTCGCCGAGGATGGTGCGGGGGGCGGCACCTAACGCCATCCGCACCGCGATTTCCCGGCGGCGCTCGACGGCCGCCTGGCTCATCACGCCGAAGACGCCTACCGCCGCGACCATGATGGCTGCCATCGCAAACGCGCCGAGCAGGATGAGCAGGAAGCGACGCTCGCGGAGTCGCTGGTCGACCAGACCGTCCAGCGTGGCGATGCGGGCGATGCCCACGCGCGGGTCGAGGTCGTACATCAGTTTCGTGACGACGGGACCGAGCGGCGCGGGGTCATTCTGCGTGCGCATGATGAAGGTGAGCGACTCGATCGGCTGCTGCTGCCAGGGAATGAACGCCGCCGGCTCGGGCGGCTCGTCCAGTCTGGTGTGCCGGGTATCGGCGACGACGCCGACGATCAGCCGTTCGACCGGCCCGCCCATCAGGCCAAGCCGCACGGTCCGGCCGACCGGATCTTCGCCGTTGAAGTAGAGGCGGACAAAGGTCTCGTTCACGACGGCCGTGGGTAGCGAGCGGCGGTCGTCCGTCATCTCGAGATAGCGTCCCGAACGCAACGGTATGCCTAACGTCTCGAAATACCCCGGCCAGACGACGGTGCCCCGGGCGTAGCGTTCCTCACCCGGGGCGCCGGCCGCACCCACCGGAATGACGTCGACTCGCTCGCCGGTGATTTCTTCGGCCATGGGGAGAGCCGAACCCATCGAGACGGCCTCGACGCCGGGCAACGCCGCGAGGCGATCCACGACGGTGCGCACGAATTCGCGCCGCGTGTCGTCGTCCGGGTACTCCTCATACACCCAGGTCGTGAACGAGAGGAGATGGTCGGTGCGATACCCGCGATCCGCCGACAGTACCTGCACGAAACTGCGGGCGAGCAGCGACGTACCGACGAGCAGCACGAGCCCGATGGCGATCTGTGCCCCGACCACGGCCCGCCGGCCTCTCGTGGCAAAGCGGTGGCCGGCGATGGTCCGGCTCCCGCGGGCACCGTTCAGCCGCAGCAGCGGGAACAGCGCAAGGACCGCGGCCCCGATGGCGGAGAGGAGCGACGCTGCGGTGACGGCCCGCCAGTCGATCCGGATTTCGTCGAGCCTCGGCAGGTCGGTGGGGCCTAACGAATGCAATGCTTGCAGGCCGGCCCAGCCTATCGCGATTCCCACCAGGCCGCCGATGCCGGCGAGGACCACGGCCTCCACGACGAGCGGACGGGCCAACTGGCCGCTGCTGGCGCCGAGCATCGCCCGGACGGCTGTTTCGCGGCGTTGTCGTTCGAGGCGTGTCAGGTGGAGCGCGGCCACGTTCACGAGGGCGACGATGACCAGCATGGCGGCGGCGCCGAGGAGCGTGAAGAGCAGCGGGCGTCGCGATCCGATGATGAAATCCTCGAGGCTCAGCACGGCGAACGCGACGCCGGTGTTCGAGCGCGGGAACTCGCGAGCCAGCGACGTGGCAATGTCATCCAGCTCCGATCGGGCCTGGGCAACGGTTGTCCCGGGTGCGAGGCGTGCAAACACGCGTATGTATGCGCCGAATCGGTCCTGCCGCTGATCCTCGCTCAAGACCCACGGAGTCCACACGTCGGTTTTCGCGGGCAGCTCGAAGCCGTGCGGCATGACACCGATGACGGTGACCGCGCGCTGGTCGACGCGAAGGGTGGTCCCGACGATGGACTCGTCGCCGCCGTACCGCGTCTGCCAGAATGCGTGGTCGAGGAGTACCACCGGTGCCGCGCCGACTTCGAAGTCCCGCGGTTCGAAAGCCCGGCCGAGCAATGGGCGGACTCCCATGAGGTCGACAAAGTCCTGCGAGACCTGCCAGGCTTCGATTCGTTCGGTGGATCCTTCGGTTGAAAGGTTCACGCCCCACGGTTCCGCCGCGGTTACGAGTGTGAGTGTTCGGCTGCGGTCACGGATGTCGAGCCACGTGCCGGGGGCGAGGTCGTCGCGCGCCTGGCCTTCGGCCGGTCGCGTCGTCCAGACGGTCATGATCCCATCGGGGTCAGAGAGCGCGAGTGGCTTGAACAGGACGCCGTCGACGGCGCTGAAGACGGCGGTCCCGGCGCCGATGCCGAGTCCCAGCGTCAGGATGACCAGCGCTGCATAACGAGGGTTTCGTGCGATACGGCGCGAGGCGTGGCGCACGTCGCGCGAGAGATCTTCGGTGAGGGAGATTCCATGTTCGTCCCGGAGCTGCTCGCGCACATTGTCGACGCCGCCGAAGTCGGCGAACGCCTGTCGTCTCGCCTCGCGCAGTGGAATGCCCTGCTTCACGCGTTCCGCGATCTCGCGATCGAGATGGTCCCTGATTTCGTCGTCGAGGTCGCGTTCGACGCTGGTGCGGGTGAAGAGGGATCGAAGAAACATGATTGATTGACGATTGACGATTGACGATTGACGATTGACGATTGGTGATTTACGCGGGGGAGATTACGCCGGAGACGCCGAGTACGAATCGGTTCCACCACGCGAGTTCATCGCCGAGGGCTTTTTCGCCGCGGGCGGTGAGCGTATAAAAGCGTGCGCGGCGGTTGTTGTCTGACGTGCGCCACTCGGCCTTGATGAGCCGCCTCGACTCGAGACGGTGCAGGGCAGGGTAGAGCGATCCAGTGGTTACCAGGACAACGTCGCCCGACCGGTCGCGGATGCGGCGTGAGATGCCCCACCCGTGAAGAGCACCAGCCTTCAGCGTGGAGAGGATCAGCAAATCGAGTGTTCCCTGGACCACTTCCCGATTGTCGTTCATGGGCCTTATGGAGTTTGTCTACAGGAGTATATGTAGACAGACAACGGAAAGGCCGAAAGGGTTGTAGCGCCCGGGTTCCCTCTTGCCCTGTCCCCCATGCCCCGGCCCCATGGGGAGTGCAACCTGGGAGGTTCGCCGCCGTCTCCCACGGCGGAGGGTACCTGATCTGGCTCCGGACCCGCCGGCCCTAACGATTCGCTGCCAGGGCGGCCAGCAGGAGTGCCGCCCGAACCACGCCGCGCGATCCTTCGCGGTTCTCGAACCACTCGGTTGGTGTGTGCGTATCGCCGCCCACACCGCCGCCGCCGATCGCCACCGCCGGGATGCCGCGGCTGATGGGGATGTTGGCGTCGGTCGAGGCGACCGCGAACTCTGGTGCGCGACCAACGGCGCGGGTTGCTTCGGCGGCAGCGACCACCACCGCGTGATCCGGCGATACTTCGCCGGCGGGGCGCTCCCCGATGAGCGT
>CBIHMX010000272.1:0-4528 GCA_966211115.1 uncultured Gemmatimonadaceae bacterium
ATCCTGGACCAGGCGTGGACGCGCGACCTGAAGTACATGACCAACCAGGACCTCGGTGCGCACGCGCGCGTGAACCAGTGGTCGAACGGCACGAATGCCGGCAACGAACTCACGCGGATGCTGGCGGTTCGGCAGGCGGCGCTGGCGCGATTCGGTGAAAACGCGATCAAGCGCGGCATGCCGATGGCCCAGATCGAGGAAGTGCTCGTGCCGCTCTACCTGCACCATCGCTACCAGATCGACGCGGCAGCCAACGTGGTTGGTGGCATGCACTACATCTATGCGATGCGCGGCGACGGCCGCGAACCCGTGCGCATGGCGTCGGCCCCTGAGCAGCGCAGCGCGCTCAACGCCCTGATTGCGTCGATTTCACCATCGACGCTGGCGTTACCGACCGATCTGTTGAAGAAGATTCCACCACGGCCCTCGGGTTATGGCCGCACGCGTGAGCTGTTCCCGCGCAACACCGGCGCGATGTTCGACGCGGTGTCGCCGGCCGTGGCGGCGGCGGATCACGTGGTCGGCCTGCTCCTCAGGCCCGATCGCGGCGCCCGGCTCGTGGAACAGAAAATGATCGACCCGGCGTTGCCCGGGCTCGATGACGTGATCGACGCGCTCATTGCCGGAACGTTTGGTGCGCCGACGCGGTCGCCGTACGAGGCCGAGGTGAAGCGCGCAGTCGAGCGGGTCGTGATCGATGAACTGATGGATCTCGCCGGAAGCGCACCGATGTCACAGGTGCGGGCGATCGCGACGCTCAAGCTTCAGCAGCGCGGCGCGGATCTCGGGCGCACGATTGCCGGAGCGGTTGCCGCTGGCACCAACGGCAACGAAGGGGACGTGGCGCAGGCGAACCTGCTGGCAATGGATATCAATCGGTTCCTGACCCGGCCGGCAAATCCCGTTGCCATTCGGTTCCCGGCGGCGGCCTCACCACCAGGGGCGCCAATTGGTGAACCGGCGATGGAGTGGTTCCGTTGGTTGGAACCCGATTGTTCGTGGTTTACTGACGATTTGCACCGGTAGGGCGGAACGCGGACGACGCTGGATGCGCAGAGGAACACGGATTGAGCAGGCGGAGAAGGGCCACGCAGCGCGAGCTCGAATCAGGACCGCAACGTTGGTGGCCCTTCTCCGCCTGCTCGAACGGCGTTCTTCCGTGCAACCGGTGTTGTCCGTGATCGCCATCCAGCGGGAATCGTAGTGATAGCGTTTTCGGGCGTTGGGGTCGACTTTGGGGCGGTCACGGTGTTTTCGGACATCACGTTCACGGTGGCGGCCCGCGACCGGTGGGGGATCATCGGTCGCAACGGGTCGGGGAAGACTACGCTGTTCTAGCTGCTGACTGGTGAGCTGACGCCGACGCGGGGATCCATTTCGCGGCAACCGGGGCTCCGTGTTTCGCTGCTCGAGCAACACCGGGACTTCGGTGACGCTACCACGGTCTGGGAGGCGGCGGCGGGAGAACTCGGGGAGCTCCTGGCGCTGGAGATCTCGCTGGTCGAGCAGGCCGCGGCGTTAGGCGCGGACGCATCGCCGGCGGCGCTCGACCGGTATGGTCGCGACCTGGAGCGATTCGAGCGCGAAGGTGGTTACGCCGTCACGTCGCGGATCGACGCGGTGCTGCACGGCCTGGGGTTCGACCCCCAGCAGGCACGCAGCACGCCGGTGGCTTCCCTGAGCGGCGGCGAGCGTGGACGACTCGGACTCGTCAGGCAGCTGGTGAGCACCGCCGAGGTGCTGCTGCTCGACGAACCGACCAACCACCTCGACCTCGATACGACGCGCTGGCTCGAGGAGTACCTGCGCGACCTCGACCGGACGGTGCTGCTGGTCAGCCACGACCGCGCGTTCCTCGGTTCGACGGTCGATCACATCCTGCACTTCGAGGGCGGCACGGCGACCCCGTACACCGGGACATACGAGCGCTTCGTCATGCAGCGCACGGAGCGGCGGCTCGCCCAGGCGCGCGCGTACGATCAGCAGCAGAAGAAGATCGCCGCCGAGTCCGACTACATCGCGCGGAACATCGCGGGACAGAACACGAAGCAGGCCAAGGGCCGCCGGAAGCGGCTCGAACGGATGCCGCGGCTGAGCCAACCCGTCCAGGATGAGGACGCGATGGCGCTGCGCTTCGATTCCGGGGATCGCGGGGGCGACATTGTGGTCAGCGCCAGCAAGGTGCAGGTGAATGTCGGCTCCCGCACGCTGGTCACCGGGTTCACGGGCGTACTGCATCGAGGCGACGTCCTTGGCCTGGTGGGGCCTAACGGGACCGGCAAGACGACGTTTCTCAAGGCGTTGTTTGGCCAGCATCCGCTGGCGGCCGGTGAGCTCCGGTTCGGCTCGTCGATCGATCCCGGGTACTACCGGCAGGACATGGGCCAGGTACCGCTCGACAAGTCGCTGTACGACATCATCGGCGACCTGCGGCCGCAGTGGGAACGGCGCTTCATCCAGGGTCACCTCGGCCGGTTCGGGTTTTCCGGCGACGAAGTACAGCGCAAGGCAGGCGCGCTGTCGGGGGGCGAGCGGGCCCGCGTCGCGCTGGCGATGCTGATGCTGTCCAAGCACAACCTGCTCGTGCTCGACGAGCCGACGAATCACCTGGACGTCGAGTCCATCGAGGCGCTCGAGGACGCGATGGAGCGGTATGACGGCACGGTCATCCTGGTGAGCCACGATCGTGAATTGCTGCGGGCCCTGACATCGCGGGTGTGGGTGCTTCACGACCTGCACGTCACCGCATACGACAGTGGTTTTGCGGACTGGGAGGTCGTCACGGCCGAACGAGCCCACGCTGCCTCGGTACGCGCGGCCGAAGACGAGGCGTTGCGGCGCGTTCACGAGCGGCAGAAGGTGGCCCGTGCCGGAGCGCGCGAAAAGTCAGCGGCTGCAGACAGCCGAAAACTCTTGAAGAGAGCCGAGGCCGATCTGGCGAAGGTGGAGCTGCAGGTGGCGGAACTCGAGGGGAAAGTCGCGACGTTGACGGCATCGCTCGAGGATCCAGCCCTTTATACGCGTCCCGATGGTGTCGCCGAAGCGACGCGGTTAGGTATTGAGCTGGATGGCGCGAAGCGGGAGCTCGATGGAGCGCTGGCGGAGTGGGCGACGGCGAGTGAAGTGCTGCAGGGAATCGGGAATCGGGAATCGGGAATCGGGAATACGTGAGGGCGGGAGATCGTGAAGTCGTGAAGTCGGGAAGTCGGGAAGTCGGGAAGTCGTGGGATCGAGAGATCGTGAAATAGGGCGTGACTTGAGACCTTGCCGTGAATCGTGAATCCTTGCGAATCGAGGCGGCTCACGTCGATGACGTCAGGTCGCTGTCGGAACTGAACAACCGTTTTGCGCCTGATGGCTTGACGTTGCCGCGGTCGGAGTCGTGGGTGATGAACCACATCGACGACTATCGCGTCGCGCGCGACGAGCATGGGCACGTGCTCGGTTGTGTGTGCCTCGACGACTATTCGCCGTCGCTGGTGGAACTGGTGGCACTGGCGGTTCAGCCGTCCCTGCAGGGGAAGGGACTGGGCAGCCAATTGATCGGCGCAGCGATCGACCTCGCCAGGCGGCGCGGGTACCCGGAGCTCTTTGCCGTTTCCTTTTCCGACAGCCTTTTTCAGCACTGCGGCTTTCACTTCGGCGACATCAACCGGTATCCGGAGAAGCGCGCTCGTTATGCAAAAGTGTCAGACGACGAGTGGACGGTCGGGCAGAAGCATTGTTTCGTCCTGACTTTAGGCGATCGTCGCGGGTAGGGCCTGAACACGGAATGCGCTGATCCCGCAGATGAACGCTGAACTGCTTGCGACAACCGGAACACCCAGACGCAATCGCTCGTTACGATGGAACGATGCCTGGGGTGTTCCGGTTGTCGCAGGAAGTACCGGTGTTCCTCTGTAGGATCAGAGCTTCCCGCGTTCTGGCTCACCTGCGAGAATCGTTCTTCTGTGGAATCAGTGCCTTCCGCGTTCCAGCCCGACTGCGGCAATCGCAGTTAACGCGGCTGGTGCGGAATCATCCGGACCCCGACGCGGGCCGGTAAATCGACCTCAGTCTGTTCGCGGCGTTCCTTGAGGTACTGATCCAGGAAACGCAGCGTCAGCGCCGATACCGCCTCATGCACATCGCGCGGATCGTCTCCGGACTCGATCCCCAGCATCCCGACGATCGGTGAGCCGAGCAGCGCGCGGTCCGAGAGCGTTTCGTCGGTGGCGCCCTCGAGCCGGGCTTCGGTTCCTCCGTAACGCAACGCATCGTCGAGCCCTTCGGTGTTGTCGGCCACCGTGAACGCGAGGAACGGCCGACGGACGCCGTTGCGCGCGACGTCCGTCAGCCCCCGTGGCGCCATTGCCGCAACGGCGGTCACGCGGGGGTCGGTCGCGCCGAGGGCCAGCGCGGACGCCGCACCGGTTCCGCGCCCCATGACGGCAATGCGGTCGACGCGGATATGCGCATTGAGGGTATCGAGCGAACTACTCGCCGGCAGCGTGACGAGGCGGTTGAGGACAAACGCAAGATCGGCCGT
>CBIHMX010000273.1:0-4518 GCA_966211115.1 uncultured Gemmatimonadaceae bacterium
ATCATCAGTCGTTGCGACTGCTGGCGGCGGAGCGGGATCGTGCCGAACGATTGCTCAATGCGGTGCGACTGGTGGTGCTGGCGCTGCTGTGCGGAGCGGCGCTCGCCTATGCGCCATCGCTGCCGCGGGCGCTGAACATCGTCAACGCGTCGTTGCTGGCCATCACCGTGTCGTGGACGGTCGGCCAGCACCGGCTCTTCTATCAGCGCGAGCGGTTGCCGGACTGGTTGTCGGTGACCAACTCGGTCGTTGACGTTACGGCCGTCACGGCGCTCATCGCGGCGTACGGCTTTGCGTATTCGTCGCAGATGGCGCTCAAGGCTCCCATCGTCGCCGCCTACTTCGTGATCCTGGCGGCGGTGCCGGTGGCGTCGTCGACTCGCAAGGCGGCCTGGATCTCTGGGCTGGTCGTCGGCGAATACGCGCTGGTCCTCCTGGCCTTCGTATTCGCCGGAAGCCTCACAATGGTGGTGAGCCCCGTTGCCGCGAGCACCTCTGACTCGGTCTCCTGGCTGGACGAAGGCGCCAAGTTGCTGCTGTTGGCCTGCGCCGGGGCCGTCGCCACCTACGCTGCCCACTGGCAGGAACGCCTGTCGCGGCGATTCTCCGAGGCGGCGCGGGAGAGCGAACAGCTCCAGTCGCGGCTCGACCAGGCCCGGCTCCAGGCGCTCCGGTTGCAGCTCCAGCCGCACTTCCTGTTCAACACGCTCAACACCATCACCGCCCTCGTGCACCAGGACCCGCCCTCAGCCGAGCGCATGGTCACCGGGCTGAGTGAACTGCTGCGTGTGTCGTTAGGCACCGCCGGTGAGCAGGAGGTCCGGCTCGACCGGGAACTGGAGGTGCTGCGGCATTATCTCGATATCCAGCTCGTCAGGTTCCCGGACCGCCTTTCGGTGCGCTTCGAGATCGACCCCGCCGCTCGTGATGCCATGGTCCCGAGCCTGCTGCTGCAGCCGCTCGTCGAAAACGCCATCAAGCACGGCATTACGCCTCGCGTGACCGCCGGCAACCTCCTCATCGTCGTGATGCGGAGGGACGGGACCCTTTCGCTGGAAGTGAGCGACGACGGCGTCGGAACGCGGGGTTCGCCCTCACTGACCGAGGGTGTGGGACTTGGCAACGCGCGCGCCAGGCTCGCGTCGCTCTATGGGACACACCACACGTTCGAGGCCGGTCCGCAATCAAGCGGCGGGTTCGTCGTGCGAATCCAGATTCCCTACCACACCGAACCGCGCTGGCCGCGCGAAGCGGTGGGGACATGAACGACAACCGGATTCGCGCACTGGTCGTGGACGATGAACCCGTCGCCCGCGGCCACCTGCGAGCACTGCTCGAGGATCGCGGCGACGTCCAGGTCATCGCCGAGTGTGGCGACGGGCGCACCGCCGTGGAACGCATCCAATCGCTCGGACCCGACCTCGTGCTCCTCGACGTGCAGATGCCCGGGCTGGACGGGCTCGAGGTGGTCCGCACCATCGGTGCCGACCGCATGCCGCCGGTCGTGTTCGTTACGGCGCATGACCAACATGCGGTCGAGGCGTTCGAGGTCCATGCCCTCGACTACGTGCTCAAGCCCGTGCATCGCGCGCGGTTCAATAGCGCAATCGATCGTGTGGTGGGTCTGATCCGATCGGGCTCCGCCAAGCACGACAACCGACCCCTGGCAGAAGCGCTGGAGCGGCTCTCACCAGCGATCGCAGCCGAACGGCTGGCGATCCGCGCCGGAGAGCGGGTGCTGTACCTGCGTGTCGCCGACATCGACTGGATCGAGGCCGCCGACGATCTCGTTCGCATACATGTCGGCAAGAACGTGCACGACCATCGTGCCACGATGGCCCAGATCGAACAGCGACTGCCGTCGACGAAGTTCGTACGGATCCATCGCTCGACGATCGTGAACCTCGAGCGGATCCGCGAGTTCCAGCCCTGGTTCCAGGGCGACTGGATCCTGGTCCTGGCCGATGGAACGCGCCTTCAGTCCGGCAAGAGCTACCGGAAACGCATCAGGGATTTGATGGAAAGCTGACGCGCTTACCGTCGGCAAAACGCTGTTCACCGCCGCGAACAGGACCTTCACCGGGTTTCGGTATCGGCGGGCGCCGGAGTGCTATAGCATCCGCGCGTGGAAGTCCGCCTGTGCGACGGACCGAAGCGCTCAGAACACCCCGGAGGACGCATGCGAGTCATTCGTTTGACCTGCCTCGTAGTCACGTCGGCGCTGCTTGGATGTGGAGGCGGAGGCGGCGATGATGGTGGCACAACCGGGCCGCCGCCTCCGCCACCGCCTCCAGGCAACACGCAGACGCTGGGCTCGATCACCACCAGCGTGCAGGCGTTGACCCTCGCGGCCGGCACGAGTCAATCGATTGCCGTCCAGGCGTTCGACGCGAATGGCGGTGTGATCGTGAACGCGCCGTCACCCACCTTCACCTCGGGAAGCGCGGCGATCGCCGAGGTGGACAATACCGGAGCGGTGCTTGGTCTCAACGCCGGCACGACGACCATCAACGTGTCGCTATCCATGGGATCGATCACGAAGACCGCGTCCGTTCCGCTGAACGTGACGGGCGTGCTGTCCAGCGATGCCGACGTGGTGGCCAGTTCGGGCGACTACCTGTTCACTCCGAAAGTGGTGGCGATCCAGGCCGGCGGCTCGGTAACGTGGAACTTCGGTGGACTCAGCCATACCGTAACATTCGTTCAAACCACCGGTGCCCCGGCCTCGATCTCCGAGTCCTACTCGACGACGGTGAGCCGGACGTTCACCACGCCGGGTAACTTCACGTACAACTGCAGCATCCACAGCGGGATGACGGGCCGGATCGTCGTTCGTTAGGCGGCTGGCGTCCGGCCGCTGCTTTCCGTCTTTTTGGGGGTGTACCGTTGCCGATAGTGGGGGCAGGGCTGTACACGTATCGACAGCGGTACATCACCATCGCGGTTACGGTTCTCGGGCTCCTCGCCGCGCGCGGCTCGGCCGCGCAGGAGCGAACGGTCGAGCGCCATGTGTTCTCCGAACCGGAAGGACGGCTGCTCGCGTTCTATTCGGCGGCGATGGCGTTCACACCTGCCGGCCTCCCGCCTGACGAGTCCCGGCTGGCATTCATGCTGGAAGTCTCGCACGTCCCGTCGCTGAGCCGCGCACAACGTCGCCCGTCGATCGACAAGCCGGAATCGACCAACCTCGCGCCATTCTTCCCGAGGCCGCGCGTCAGTGCTCGCGCCGGCAACTGGACCGCCGAGGCCAGCTGGATTCCACCGATGCGCGTCTTCGACGTGGAGGCGAACCTCGGCGCCGCCAGCCTGTCGGCGCCGTCGTTTGCCGTTGGACACATCCGGATGCAGCCGCGGGTCTGGGGCGTCACCGGCCGGGTCCGAGGCTCGATGACATGTTCGACGCGGGAGATGATCGGTCGCGGCGCGGACCTCGAGTTGTACTACAACACCGTCTGTCACGCCCGGGAAAGCGACGACTGGTTCGAGCCACGCATGTTCGGCGGCGAGCTCGTGGCGTCAGGAATGGTTGCCGGAACCAGGGCGTATGCCCTCGTTGGCGGCCGGATCGATCGGACACGGTTCAACATCGGCGTGCTGACGCCGACCGGGGAGCGCGACCCGGATCATCCGATCCTCGAGCTGCACGCGACCCGTCCACACCTGGCGGTTGGCGCGTCGTGGCAGGTGCGCCGGGAGGTTTCGGCTGGTGCCGAGCTGTTCTACGCGCCGGGCAGCGTGTTGACGGCGCGTGTCTCCGGTCGCTGGATGGCACGTCGATGATTCACCGGTCGATGCTGCCGCTGATCCTTGTCTCCCTGGCCGCCTGCGCCGATTTCGATGGCATCACCTCGTCCACCGGCGGGCTGCCTGACGAGGTGATCGCGGCGCCGCATTTTCAGCGCGACATCCAGCCGATCTTCGAGCGGCGCTGCGGCATTGGCGGCTGCCACTCGGAGGCAACGCACCAGGCGGGGCTCTACCTGACCCCCGATTCGGCGTATGGTGCGCTCGTTGGCCGCGCGTCGCGGTTGTTCGCGGGCGAGGTGTTCGTGAGACCCGGTGACGCGGCCAACTCGTGGCTGGTGATCGCGATCAGCGGCGATGACGCCCGGCGGCGAGGCCTGGCGCGCATGCCGCTCGGCTCCGGGGCACTGACGCCTAACCAGATCCAGAACATCGTCAACTGGATCAACCGCGGCGCGCCAGACGACTGATGGACGCGCAGTCACCTTTCGACCTGGGTGTCAGCAACGCCAGCGTCTCGTTCCGGGTGCGGTGGTTCGGGGTGGTGACCGTCAGCGGTCGCTTCGACGCCATCACCGGCACGTTGCTGGTCGGGAATGATGAGGACGACCTGGCGGTGACTGTCGACGTGTCCAGCGCCTCGGTGAAAACGGGCATCGCCCTTCGTGACCGGCACCTGCGCGGGAGGAGGTTCCTTGGCGCCGAACGGCATCCGGTCATCCGGTTCGCCAGCGATCGCGTGCGGCGCGGTTTCTAGCGCCAACATGACGGTGA
>CBIHMX010000274.1:0-4504 GCA_966211115.1 uncultured Gemmatimonadaceae bacterium
CAGTCCGGCAACCAGGGCTGGACGCTGGCGGCCATCAACGGCATGAGTTTTCCCGTCAGCCATCTCCGCAACCGCCTCACGACCACACCTGCCGCACCGCTCGCTGGCGCTGCGAACGTGGGAGACCGGCGGAGACCGGCGAGTTCGCGGGACAACACCTGAGCTAACGCAGGGACCCGTCCGTGCCCGTGTGAGTGATTAACGGATCCGGTCGAATACGTGAACAAACGGAAAAACGTTGGGAGAATGCCTGACGAGGATCTGTCGGTGCGTCAGCAGATGAACGGTGGTCTGGTGCGCGGCGGCGCAGGAAACCGGACGCAACTTGTGGAGTACAACGCGACCGTCGCGCTCGGCTCGTTTCGGACATTGCATACAAGACCTGCGGAGGACTTCGGCATGAAGACGGGATTCGTGCGATCCTGGCTGGTTCTCGCTTCGCCGTGGCTGGCCGCGTGCGCATCCTCGCCGCGCTCTTATGGTGAACCGGAAGCGGCCAGTCAGTCACCGGACCAGGCCTGGGTTGCAACCGCCTGCCAGCCAGTGGCCGTGGATACGACCGGGTGGCGCCGCCTGCGAACTGGCGACCTGACCCTGCAGGTTCCCCAGCAGTACACCCCGCTCGCACCGCGCCCGTCGAACTACGGCATCAATAGCGGAGGGTACGACCTGGCCGTCAGGGGATCTGGCGGAAGTCTTTTACTGCAGCTGCATCGAAACGCACGCTACACGTTCGACGGTTTCAATCGAGCACGGCGGGGTCAGAACTGGTGTAACGGCAGTCTCGGAGGACACCAGGCGGAAATTCTCGCCTGGTTCGAGCCGTTCGCGGGAAACCGTCGCGACACATTCGCCGGCGAGTTGATCATCGGTGCGACCTACAATTTTGTCGCGCGCTTTCCGGCAACGTGGGGTGGCCAGGACGAAGGGAAATGGGTCTTCGTGCGTGTGGGAGCGAGCCGACTCCAGGATGCGCAGGCGCTGCGTGATGCGTTGCATACACTCTCCGCGGTGAAGCCGTGACGCGCTCACGGTCTGCCACGAAAATTCAACGCGCTGATGCCTCATACGGGCACATCGCCGGGAGCCTAACCATGATCCGTCATGCTTCAACCATACTGCCGGCGCACCCGCGGGCAGGTTGTCGATTCGTGGCGTGGCTTCTCGCCGTGTGTACGATTGGCGGTTGCAGCAGGAGCCAAGGGATCTCTGCGGCGGATGTGGCATCGACCGAGGAGGCGTGGGTTGCATCGGCGTGCACGCTGGCCGCTCCCGATTTCAGCTTGTGGCGCCGCCGGCAGGTGAGCGGGGTGACCATCGCGATTCCACCCGGCTATACCCCGGAGCAGGGCCCGAAAACAAACATCGGCATCCGCGGACCGGCTCGACGATCGGGGATGAGCTTCGCGATCTACATGCCGCACGAGACGCGGAAGATGTACGACTCCTATTTCTTCCAGACGAAGAAGGAGCATCATGCCTGCAGCACGAGCCTGAGCGGGTACCCCGCGGATGTCATCGCCTGGTATGATCGCGGCCAATACGGGCTGTTCGCGCGCTGGGATGCGAATGAGTGGGGAGGCGAAGACGCGGGCAAGTTTCTGGTTGCAACGATCGTCAGTCCCCGGGTCGAGGAAGCGAGGGAACTCCGCACCATCCTCCACACGATGCGCCCGGTGAGACGCCCGCTGCACTGAAAAAACCGCGAGCCTCCGGAATTGAATCCGGAGGCTCAGGGTAAACGCAGGGTGATCAGTCAGCCAGCGAGCGCTTCCGCCTCGGCCTCAGCCTCGGCCGGCGACGCGACATCCCACTCGTTGCCGCACTTGAGGCAGCGACGATAATCCCCGCGCGTCTTGTTCTTCTTCATCTCCGCGCCCAGGTACCCACACTCGGGACAGATCTCTGCCACTGGCCGGTCCCAGCAAACGAAGTCGCAGTTCGGGTAGTTCGAGCAACCATAGAACGCCTTCCCGCGCTTCTTCGAGCGGCGCTGCGCGATCTCACCGCCGTCCTTGGGACACATCACGCCGGTCGGCATCGACCGCGTGCCGCGACACTTCGGGAACCGCGAGCAGCCGAGGAAGTCGCCGGCACGACCGTGGCGCACGACCATGAACGCGCCGCACTCGTGGCACTTGTGCTCCGTCAACTGCGGCGGCTTGCGCTCGCCCTTGATGGGCCGCGTGTACTTGCAGTTCTTCGGGTGATTCTCGCACGCGACGAACGGCCCGAAGAATCCACCCTTCGGCACCAGCTTGCCGCCGCAGTTCGGGCACTTCTCCTTCTCCAGCGCCGAGAGGTCGTGCGCTTCGGCGATGAGCGACTCGACGCGCACGTCGTTCAGCGCCGACTCGAATGGCTTCCAGAAATCCTTGAGGACCCGCTGCCAGCCAAGCTTGCCGTCTTCGATGCGGTCGAGCTCCCCCTCCATTTCAGACGTGAAGCCGACGTTGAACACGTCAGGGAACTGCTTGACCATGACGCGCTCGACGCTTTCACCGAGTTCGGTCGGGAAGAAGCGGCGTTGCTCGAGGTTGACGTAGTGCCGGTCCTGCAGGGTGGAAATGATCTGGGCATACGTAGAGGGACGGCCGATACCCAGCTTTTCCAGCTCCTTCACCAGGCTGGCCTCGGAGAACCGTGGCGGTGGCTCGGTGAAGTGCTGCGCCGGGATGACCTCGGTCATCGCCACACGCTCTCCCTTTTCCGAAACCGGCAACGCCTGTTCGTCCTCGAGCGCCTTCCCCTCACCTTCCTCACGAGACTCCCGATAGAGCGCGAGGAAGCCCGGGAACTTCACGATGCTGCCGGTGGCGCGGAACAGGTAGCGATGAATGGATGTTTCGCCGTCCTGGTCGCCGCCTAACAGGAAGTCGAGCGTGGTCGTGTCGAACACCGCCGGTGCCATCTGCGACGCCATGAAGCGCTGCCAGATGAGCTGGTAGAGCTTGAACTGTTCGTCCTTGAGAAAGCGCTTGACCTCCTCAGGCTTGCGCGCTGGATCGCTGGGCCGGATGGCCTCGTGCGCATCCTGGGTGTTGGCTGCCTGCTGTTTGGTGTTGCCATACAGCTGCACGCCATTCGCCAGGTATTCCTTGCCATACTCGCGGCTCACGATGTCGCGCGCGGCCACTGCCGCGCTTTCCGCGACGCGCGTGCTGTCGGTACGCATGTACGTGATGAGACCGGCCGCGCCCTCGTCGCCGAGGTCGGCACCTTCGTACAGCGATTGCGCGATGCGCATGATGCGCTTCGAGCCGTAGCCGAGCTTCTTGGCTGCTTCCTGCTGCAGGGTGCTGGTGGTGAACGGCGCCGCCGGATTCTTCCGGCGCTCCCGCCGTTTGACTTCGGTGAGCGGGAACGCGAACGACGCCCGAAGGCCGGCCGCCTTCGCCGTCGCGCGAGCGAGCCGCTCCACGTCGGATACGATGGCGCGAGCCTGTGTCTCGTCGTGGATCTCGACCTTCTTGTCATCCACCGCGTGCAGGCGGGCCGTGAACTTCTGACCGTCTTTCTCCATCGCGGCGGCGATGGACCAGTACTCCTGCGGCTTGAAGGCGCGGATTTCCCGCTCCCGCTCGACCAGGAGCCTCAGCGCAACCGTTTGAACGCGGCCGGCCGACAACCCTTTCTTGACGGTCTTCCAGAGAATGGGACTCGCCTTGTAACCCACGAGCCGGTCGAGGACGCGGCGCGCCTGCTGGGCGTCAACGAGCCTCGAATCGATGTCCCGCGGGTGCTCCATGGCCTCGCGAACGGCGTCCTTCGTGTATTCATGGAACAGGACGCGCCGGACCTTCGGTCCCGCCTTGCGCTTGATCTGCTCGGCGACGTGCCAGCCGATCGCCTCGCCTTCGCGATCAGGGTCAGTCGCGATGTAGATCTCATCCGCGTTATGCGCCGCGTCCTTGATTTCCTGGAGCGTCTTTTCCTTGCCGGCGATCGTGACGTATTCGGGCTCGAACCCCTTGTCGACGTCGATGCCGAGTTTCTTTTCCGGCAGGTCGCGGACGTGACCGACCGTCGCCTTGACGCGGTAACCGCGGCCTAGGTACTTGGTCAGCGTCTTTGCCTTTCGCGGCGACTCGACGATGACGAGCGTGCCGCCTCCCCCGGTGCCGTTGCCGTTTTCTTCCGGTTCCGGCTCGGCCACGCGCCGCCGCGACGCGGATTTCGTCGCCGCCTTGGCCCGCGTGCTCTTCTTTTTCGCTGAAGACGACGCGCGCGCGGAAGCTCCCCGCCCGGCAATCCGCCGGACCGTTGGCTTGGTCGCGTTGTCAGTGGACTTCTTCTTGGCTGCCATCTATGTGAATCGTGAGATCGTGAGATCGTGAAATCGTGTGTCGAACTACTCGTTCTCTGCTTTTTCAGTGCACGTTCACCTGATCGAGGCCGGAACCCGATTCATCGTACCCCCCCCCGTCCATCAACGCGCGCAGGTCTTCGAGGGCGATTCGCCCTTCGAAGTGCACCAGCGCCCGCTCGATCACCTGCTCCAATT
>CBIHMX010000275.1:0-4499 GCA_966211115.1 uncultured Gemmatimonadaceae bacterium
GCAGGTGAAGATGAGTCGCAGCCGGTCGTCGTCGACGCCATCATCGTCGAGGGCCGGCTGCTCGACGCCAGCGTTCGCCCGGCGCAGCACCGGCGCGAGGTTGGCGTCGAACGCGGCGCGTCTTCGCAGCCGGTCGATCGCCTTGAATCGCCCCGCCGACACGAGCCAGGTGCGCGGATTGGCGGGCACGCCTTCCACCGGCCAGCGATCCACCGCCGCCGCAAATGCATCCTGGACGGCTTCCTCGGCCAGGTCGAAGTCGCCAAGGAGACGAATGAGGGTCGCCAGGATGCGGCGTGAGTCGGACCGGTACACGTGGTCGATCCGCTCACGCACATCATCCGGCAACGGCACTACGCGCTGTCCGTGGCCGAAAAGTCGACGATCGGCCGGATCTCGACGGAGCCCTGACGGGCTCCCGGAATTTTCGCCGCGACCTGGATGGCTTCGTTGAGGTCCCGCGCTTCGACGAGGTAGTAGCCGCCAAGTTGTTCCTTGGTTTCCGCGAACGGCCCATCGGTCGTGGCGACCTTTCCGTTCCGGACACGAACAGTGGTGGCCGTCTGCGTAGGCTGCAGCGCCTCACCACCCAGGTACTGACCGCTCTGTTTGATCCCTTCGGTAAAGGCGAAGTACTCGCCGAAGATGGCGTCCGACTCTTCCTTGGGCATGGTCGCCCAGGCCTGTTCGTTTTCGTAGATGAGGCAGAGGTAGCGCATTTCCTTTCTCCGTGGGTTGGGTGTCCCTTAGTCACGGATTAGTCGAATGAGGATGGCTCAATTCGACAGGCCTTGAAGACCGGCTTACTTCGCCCCAACCAACACCTGCTTGATCACGCTGTCGAACGATCGGGCGCTGTTGATCCAGCGGGCCACGATGACGAGATCGTTGATCGGATCGACATAGATGATGTTCTGGCCGCTGCCGCGATGTTGCCACGATTGCTCGGGCGCACTGGGGGCGGAACGACGCCCGGTATTCAAAAAGAAGTTCATGAAGCCGTAGCCCTGGTTCACGCCGGGCGTCGTGGCCATCCGCAGCCACGCCTCGGACAGAATCTGCTTGTCGCCCCACTTGCCCTTGCGCAGCGTGAGCAAGCCGAAGCGCGCCATGTCGCGCGCGTTGATGATCATGCCGCCGCCCCAGTGCGCGCCGCCGCCGACCGACTGCACGAGCTGCCCGTCGACGATGACCCACGAGTTGTCGTAGCCGTACCATCGCCAGGTATTCGACGCGCCGATGGGATCCATCACATACTCGCGAAGCACCTGCGGCAGCGGACGGCGCCAGACGGTGAGCGCCGCCAGCGCCAGCGCATTCACACGTACGTCATTGTAGGTGTAGACCGTTCCCGGCTCATCGCGCGGGCGCGCCTTCCACTGTTCGATTTCGCCACGCGGCCGGTCGGCCCAGTCGGGCTTGCCCCACAGGGTGCCCTGCCAGTCGCTGGTCTGACGCAGCAGGTGATCCCACGTGATCTTCCGGTTGTGTTCCGACTCGAACGGCTCGATGACCTCGAAGGCATTGTACGCGACGCCCTTCGACTGCGCGGCCGGGACTCCCCTCGTGGCACCGGCGTCGCTAGGCGGTACCATCGCCAGCGATGACCCGTTGGCGGGAGCGCCCTTGAGTGCGACGATCGGCGCCATGTAACCCCGCACCGGATCGTTCACGTTGCGGATCATCTTCCGGTCATACGCGAGACCGACCGTGGACGAGAGAAAACTCTTCGAGACGCTATAGGTGTTCTCGAGCCGGTCCGGGTCCCCCCATTCGGCGACAATGTAGCCGCGCCGGATGATCAGTCCCGAGGCCCCGCCGCGCACGACAAAAGGCCCCGCCGCCTCCCCATGCGGCTCCGAACCGAAGGACGACGCAATGTGGTTGGCAAGGAGGTCCTTTGGTGTCGTCGACTCCGACGCGATGGCGATCCTGACGGCCGAATCGATGGAGGCCTTCACCAGGCCAACCTGTTCTGGTGTCCGCTTCTCCCACGCGCCCGCGGGAGGGATATACGTCGCCTGTGCCGCGAGGTTCGTCGTGAAGAAAAGGACGGAAAGCAGCATGACGGTGTGCCGGCAGGAAACGCGGATCATGTGAGCTCCAGTTGGCGGACCGAAAAGGTAGAGTGCGGCTCGGCAACGAGACAGCAAGCGAAACGGGTTGTTTGCCAGCAGACCGTCGAGGGGGCGCGCCGCCAGCCGGTAAGGTCAGGCTTGCCTCCAGCATCGCTCGCGCAGCACGTTCCACAACAACGTCCCGCCACAACCCAGTCAACTCAAAAGACCAGCAACCCGCACCAGCACCAGCGAGCAGCAACCTGCAACCAGCCTCGTTATGTACTCGGCTTGTCTGTTCTGTCAAACGTACCTCGGCAGGAATGAACTGCTGCCGCGATTCCCGGTCGGCCAGCGCCTCGCGTTCGACAGCGCCAAGGGTCGCCTCTGGGTGATTTGCAACTCGTGCGCCCGGTGGAACCTGTCGCCACTCGAGGAGCGGCTCGAGACGATCGAGGAGTGCGAAAGAAGATTCCGCGGTACGCGGATCCGGATTTCTACCGAGAACATAGGGCTGGTTGAACTTCCCGAAGGAACCACCCTCATCCGGATCGGCAAGCCGCTGTTTCCCGAATTCGCTGCCTGGCGTTATGGACGGCGGTTTACAAGACGCCGGGTGAAAACCGGCTTGGCGGCAGGAACGGTCGTCAGTGGTGCGCTTGGTGCAACTCTCGGCGCGGTTGCGGCAGGTTTTGGAGGTGCTGCGTTTGTTGCCGCGTATGCCGCCGCACTCTGGGTGGTCGACGAAGGACCAAAGCGTCGGCCGGTCACGTAGCTTCGTTATGGGCGGCGAGTGCTTCGGCTGTAGCAGGATCAGGCCGTAGCGACGCGCATCTTTTCCGACGGCAATCCCGGTCAATACGGCCTTTCGCTGCATCACACGGAGGGCGTCGAGCTGGTACGCGGACCCGAAGTGCGAAAGATTCTCGGATACGTGATCCCCACGCTGAGTCCTTTTGGCGGCGCGCACGCCGAAATTCGAAGCGCGATCGAACTCGTGGACAACGCCGGGAGCGCCCAGGAATGCGTGTCGCGCACACTGGAGCGCGCCACGCGTCACGGCGGGTGGTTCGCCCACTTTCCGGTTGAGACGAGACTGGCCCTGGAGATGTCGTTGCAGGAAGACACCGAACGACGCGCGCTGGAAGGAGAACTGAAGTTGCTCGAAAAGGCGTGGCTCGAGGCGGAGCAGATCGCCGCGATCGCTGACAGTCTCCTGGTGCCGAGCGAGGTTCTCGAACGCATCGCGGGGCTGCGTAGTGGGAATCGCAGCCCCGGCTTTGCCATGGGGTAGATTGACGATTGACGATTGACGATTGACGATTGGAAAATTGGGGACAGACCACGTTTTTCCCTGTTCCGCTGGATCACTTCTCGAGCGGCCGAAAAGCGTGGTCTGTCCTCCATTTCCGGGAAAGCAAACGGGCCCCGGAGGGGCCCGCTGAATGTGGATCACGCTGTCGCTTCGGCTTCGCTCTCGGCGGCGGCTGCAGCCTGCTTCGCGCCACTTCCGGGCGGACGCCCGCGGTTCCGCTGAACGGGTGGCTCGGCCAAGCGAGCGAGTCTGGGCTTGTAAAAGCTCACGACGCGCGGCTGGACGGACTTCTTGGTGTCGCCCTTTTCGGCGCGGAACGGTGCGTAATTCTGCTGGTCGCCAGACACCGTGAACCACCACCACGCCTCACCACTGCCTGCCGGCGCGCGAACCTGGCAACGGTACGTCTTGTCGCCATCCGCAAATTCAAACGCCTCGATCATCTCTACCTCTTCGCGGGTGAACCTGAATTTAACCGGAAGAGGGGGGTGGGATGAGCCCCCATTTGGAGCGTTTTCGAGGTCTGGCAGGGCTTGAAATATGGCTCAGATCGCTACCTGAGGGCCAGACGGCTGAAGTAGACGGGTCGGGGGCGACCGTCTGTCTGACCAAAGTCGGCTGCTGACCAAGCCGCCCGAGGCCGGTATCTTAGCCGAAATAGCTTCGTTTCGATCTCCGGACTGCTGTTTCTCCGAGGTGTCCATGAAAACGCTAGTCATTGCCGTTGCCTCCATCCTCCTTACGGTCCGGGGCGCTGCCCAGACACCAAGCGGGAGTCTCGGCTTCTATAGATCACCGGACATTCGCGGGGAGACGATTGTTTTTGCCGCCGAAGGTGACCTGTGGACCGTTCCAGTCACTGGAGGGCTCGCCAGGCGCCTGACGAGTCATGCGGCGGAAGAGTCGAGCCCGACGATTTCGCCCGACGGGGGGACGCTGGCGTTCACCGCGCGCTACGAGGGGCCGCCGGCGCTTTACACGATGCCGCTGACGGGAGGCGCGACACTGCGACGCACCTTCGACGGCGACGCGGCCAATGCCACGACGTGGACGCCCGACGGAAAGCTCGTGTATACGACGGTCAACTATGCGGGCATTCCCAAGCCAGGCATGGTGCAGCTGGACCT
>CBIHMX010000276.1:0-4495 GCA_966211115.1 uncultured Gemmatimonadaceae bacterium
CTCGCGACGCGATGACGGATCCGGCCGCCAGTGTGACGACCGGCCAGCTCCCGACCACGTCGCAGATCACCAAAAAATGGTTCCAACCCGTTGTCTGGCTTGGATTTGAGCCGGCGTTACCAACCCGGTCCGGGCTCGTCGTCACCCAGAGTAATCGCCTCATCCGGGGGCGAGCATCCGTCTTTACGATCGTTACGGGGAAACACAGTGAACAAGCCGCGCCCAGGTTACACGCTGACCGAAATGCTGATTGTGGTGGTGATGGTGGGGGCGCTGACACTCATGACGCTGCCGAAGTTTTCGGGGCTCGTCGAGCGCAACAAGTTGAGCGCGGCGCGCGAGGAAATCGCGGCTGCGGTGGCGACGGCCCGGGCGGCGGCGGTGCAGAAAGGTCGCACGGCGACGCTGCGCGTGAGCGGCAACACGATGTGGGTCACGGTCGTGACCTCGAATGCCGGCGCAACGACGACCATCGTGCCGGTCAAGAGCTTCAGTTCGCTGTACAACGTCTCGCTGGCGGCGACGGATACGATCGTCACCTACGATACGCGCGGGTTTGCGTCGCCCCGTCTCGGGGGAACGGCCGTGTTCCGGATCGTCGGCAGCTCGCGACGCGACTCGGTATGCATAACGACGGCCGGCCAGATCATGCCGAGGAGTTGCTCGTTATGACGACACGTCGCCGCCGGATCCGGGCTCGCCCGGGAACGAGGAAGGGAGCCTGGGCCGGCTCACGGAAGGGCCTCACCATCATCGAGGTCATCGTCGCCATCATGGTGCTGAGCTTCGGCCTGCTCGGCATGGCGGGCTTCTCCTATACGCTGTCGAAGCAGTACAAGTCGTCGACAAAGCAGGAAACCGCGGCGCTGATGGTGCAATCGCGCATCGACTCGGTCGCCTCCATCCGCTGCCAGGCGCTGGCGCCGTCGGGACCGCAGTCAGGTTCCCTGACGATGCTCGGTGTGACCGAGAAGTGGCACATCGAAGACGGCGACGACATCAAGACCCTCACCGATTCCGTGACGTTTTCGCCGCGCACCAGACCACTCGTTTACCGGAGTATCATTCCATGCCGCGACTGACGCGGGGCAGGGATCGTCGGGGCATGACGCTGCCGGAAGTCCTGATCGCGATCATCATTCTCGCGATCGTGGGGACCGCCCTGACGCGAGTACTCGTGAAGCAGCAGCAGTTCTACAAGGACGCGTCGGCGACGACGGTGTCGAAGCGTGAGTTGCGACTGGGCGCATCGGTGCTGCCGTCGGAGTTGCGTTCGATCTCGAGTTCAGGGGGCGACATCCTCGAGATGAGCGAGAGCGAAATCACGATGCGCGCCTATACCGGCACGAGCGTGATCTGCGCCCGCACCCCGAACGACGAGATCTGGCTTCCGCCAGCCAACCTGGCCAACCACACACTGACGAGCTTCGTTTCGGAGCCGCAGGTGAACGACACGGTCTTCATCTATAACGAAAACACCGAGAAGGGCTCCGAGGACGATCTCTGGGAGCAACGCTACATCACCGCCGTCGGGACGAGCACCGCCCATTGTGTCGGCGCTCCCTACACGGATGCCACCTTCGATCCGCCCGGGACCAAGCCGCGCTACCACATTACGCTGGATTCGGACCTGCCCGCCGAGGTGCTGGTGGGCGCCGTGATCCGCTTTTCGCGGCCCGTCCGGTACAAGATCTACCAGGAAGCGAGCGGTAACTGGTACCTCGGGCTACAGCAGTACGATGGAGCCTGGGGCGCCGCCTCACCTATGGCCGGTCCCTACCGGGCGTTCACCGCCGGCGACAACGGCCTGACGGGTCTGCAGTTCCGCTATTACGACACGCTCGGCACGCGCATCACGGCGATGGCGAACAGGACCGACGTCGCGCGCGCCGACGTGTATCTCCGCACCAACGCCGGAACTTCGGCCATCACGGAACGGAACGGCGCCACTCTCCGCGATTCCGTGCTCATGCGGGTGGCGATCCGCAACTTCAAGTGAGGTCACACATGCAGAATGAACCGGGATCCAGTTCCGTGACCGAGCCGGCGGCACGCCCCACGGAACGCCGTGGCATCGCACTGATCACGGCGCTGTTCGGCGTCGTGGTGCTGGGCGTGATGATGTCGGGCATGCACTTTTCCTCGACGCAGGAATATCGCGGGACCCGCAACGCACTGATCGAACAGCGCGGCTTCGCGGTCGCCGAATTCGGGTTGAACAGCGAAATCTCGAACTGGGATCGCTCGCGCAACCTGCTGTCGAACTTCGCGGTTGGCCGGATCGACTCCAACCAGGTGTACGTCGCCGCTGGCGATACCTCGTGGGTCAAGGTTTCGCGCCTGACGGAGAACACGTTCTGGGTCGTGTCAGACGGCCGCGCGAACATCGGCAACAACAATCTCGAGGCACGCCGCCAGACGAGCGCCTTCGTCCGTATGGCCTATCCGAGCATCACGCCCAAGGGCGCGATCACGGCTGCCGGCAACGTGCGGTTAGGCGGCAGCTCGCTGGTCAATGGCGAAGACGTCCATCCGAGCGGCTGGACGACCTGCTCCGCGGCGGCAGCGACCGTACCGGCGGTCGTGATACCGCCCGGTCAAACCCTGACTTACGGGACCCAGAACGTTTCCTCGGTGCCCGCCCTCCAGTACGACGCTGCAGCCTCCGATTCGAACACCTACGTGCGGTACGGTTCCGAGTCCTGGAACTCGCTGACCGCGAACGCCGATATCAAGCTGACTGGTGGCACTTACAACTCCAACATCCAGCCGGTTGGCACCGCGACCACGTGTGACAAGAGCGACACCTGGAACTGGGGCGATCCGTACCGGCCCGGCACCGTCGCTGGCTGCCATGGCTACTGGCCCATCGTCTTCGTCAACGGCTCGCTGATCATCAACGGCGATGGATACGGGCAGGGGATCCTGCTCGTGAACGGAGACCTGAAGATCAACGGCAAGTTCGAATACTACGGACTCGTGGTCGTGCGCGACGACGTCGACAAGGGTAACGGCACGGCGAAGATCCACGGTGCGCTCTACGCGGCCAACGCGACGTTCGACGATCCACTCAGCTGGATCAACGGCAACCAGGACGTTCAGTACTCGAAGTGTGCGGTGGAATCGGCGCTGGCGGGTTCCGCGATTCTCGTGCGCGTAACGCAGAGGCACTGGGCACAGGTGTTTTAGGGCTCGGGCATGGGCACGGGGGACTGAAGGCCCACGCTCCAGTGTGCTGCCGCGACTTGATCAGTAAAAAGGGTACGCCGGTTTCGACGGCGTACCCTTCTTACTTGCGCAGCAGTTGCGCCGGGACCGGGAAAATGTCCGTCTGGTGTTCCATCGCCGGACGCACGACGTGACAGGCGCGGCATCGGGCTTCGTACGCTTCGGTTCCGCCAACCATGATGGTTGGTGAATCCCACGCCGCTGGTTCGCCGTCGATCAGCCGTTGCGTGCGCGTCGCCGACGCGCCACACAGCACGCAGATCGCACTCAGCTTGTCGACCGATTCGGCGATCGCCATGAGCTGAGGCATCGGCCCGAACGGTTCGCCGCGAAAGTCGGTGTCGAGCCCCGCGAGGATCACGCACCGCCCGCGTTCGGCCAGTGATGTCGACACGTCGACGATGCCCTGGTCCAGGAACTGGACCTCGTCGATGGCGATGACCTGCGCCGTCGGGTCGATCCGCTGCGCGATCTGCGCCGAGGAATCGACGGGGACCGCTTCGACCGAACGGCCGTCGTGGCTCGAGACGGCGAACAGTCCTGCATAACGACTGTCCAGGTGCGACTTGAAAACCTGGACGCGCTTGCGGGCGATCATCGCCCGCCGCACGCGCCGCATCAGCTCTTCCGACTTGCCACTGAACATCACGCCGGCCACGACCTCGACCCAGCCGCCGCTGAACTGCGTCACACTCAAGCGCCGCCTTCGTCGCGACGGGGACCGCGACGCGAATGCTTCAGTCGCTCGCCGCGCTCCGACCACTCGCGGCCCTCATGCGCCGCTCTCGGCATGCGCTCGATATCGTCAGGGCGAGCCCCTCGGTCGCGCGGCGCGTCGCGGAACCGGCCTTCGGCGCCGCGCTCAGGCCGGCCACGATCCGGTCGGCCCCGATCGGGACGATCGCGCCCACCACCACGTCGAGGATCGTCATCGCGCTTCCTGAAACCCCCGGGCCGATCATCGCGCTTCCGGAAACCACCCGGCCGATCGTCGTCCCGCTTCCTGAAGCCCGAAGAGCGCGCTCCTGCATCGCGAGGCCGGGAAAAGCTGCGTTCGGGACGATCCCCGCGACGGTCGTCGCGTTCCGGCGGCCGCCGGGACTCGGGGGGGGGTTCCCTTTCGGCGGGCGCTGCGACTGGTGGGGTGGTTGGCGCGCGCCTGGACCGGCGACGTTCGCGCGCGACCTGCGAGAGGGACGCAGCGGCTACGACAACCGCGTCGAGTCCCTCGAGCAATGGTTCGAGCAGGGGAACCCACGGGAGGTGC
>CBIHMX010000277.1:0-4475 GCA_966211115.1 uncultured Gemmatimonadaceae bacterium
GAGGTGCAGGTCGATGTGCCGCGAGGCGCCGGGCGTCGCGGCGCCGGCGGTCACGGCGAGTAGCCTGCTTCGGGCGAGGTCTCCCCGGGCTGCGACTGGGCGAACAGCCGGCGCAGGTCCTCGTCAGGCATTTCCGCGAGGGCCTGCTCGCGCGACCTCGTTCCGTGCGGACTGTAACGCGTCACGCGAACCTCGCGCGCGTCGTCAGCCCCGGAAATGAACAGGAGTCCGAACTCGTCGTGTTCGTATTGCGTGATGTAACCCGATGGAAAACACGCCAGGCCTTGCCGTCAATGCTGATGGTGCGTGTAGGCATGCTCAGGACAACTCCAGTTCGGTGAGGATCTCCACGGACGAACCCAGGCCGGCCGCAGCGCGGGCCGCCGCCAGCGCGCCGGCATTTGCGCCTTCGATGAACTCGAGGAATGCTTCGGGATCGGAAGGTCGCTGGAAAATCCAGTGATGACATCCATGCGTCGCCAGAATCTCCCGTCGGACGCGCCAGCGGCTCGCGGCTTCCGGCTGGTCCGCTGCCGCAACGCTCTGCCACTCGGCCGTCAGCGCGCGCGCCAAGGATCAGGATCCCGGTTCGGTGATGGACTCCAGGTGCTGCTTGACGAAGCCCAGGAAATGGTCGGCGTCGGCGCCATCAACGACACGATGGTCGAAGGACAGGAAGAAATGCGCGCACGTACGAATGGCGATCACGTCCTCACCGTCAGTGCCCTTCACCACCTTCGGCCGCTTCTCGATCGCGCCCGTTCCCAGGATCGCCACCGTGGGCTGCGGAATGACGGGCGTTCCCATGATGGAGCCGAAGACGCCCGGGTTCGTTATGCTGAACGTGGCGTCCTGCACATCTTCTGGCTTCAGCTTCTTGGTTCTCGCCCGCTGGGCGAGATCGTTGAGTGACCGCGTCAGGCCCGCGAGCGAGTAGTTGTCCGCGTCCTTGATGACCGGCACGATGAGTCCCCAGTCGAGCGCGACCGCGATACCGATGTTGTAGTGCTTGCGCAGGACGATGTCGTTCCCGCGAACGGCGGCATTGATCACCGGGAATTTCTTCAGTCCTTCCACGACCGCCTGAATGATGAACGGCAGGTAGGTCAGCTTGTCGCCGCGCTGGTCGAATTCCGGCCGAAGCCGGTCGCGAACGCGCATGACTCTCGTGAGGTCCACCTCGAACACCGTGGTGACGTGGGCCGAGGTCTGCTTCGAGTAGGTCATGTGGCCAGCGGTGAGCTTGCGGATCTTGCTCATCGGCTCGACCACGTCGCCTGGCCAGGCTGTCACCACGGGCGGCTGGTAGTCGAACCCCGCCGGGGCGTACATCGACGGCCGCGGCGTGGCGGGCGTCTGGGCGCCAGACTCCAGGAATGCGTCCAGGTCCTTCCTGGTGACGCGGCCGGCGATGCCGGACCCGCTCAACGCCGTAATGTCGACACCGTGTTCGGCGGCCATCCGCCTGACGAGTGGTGACGACTTCGTGCGCAACCGCTCCTCGAGGGAACCAGGCAATGCCGCCGCGGCTGCGACCTTGTCGGCCGGGATGGCGGGCAATCCGGGCGACGTCGTGCGGCCGTCGGCCTGTGGTGTGGCGCTTGGAGACCGTGTCGCATCCTGAGCGCCTGCCCGCTTGCCAGACTGCCCGGCGGGGGCGGCAGCGGGCTCACTGGGTGCGCCGACCTTCGCATTCACGTCGGTCTCGAGTCGCGCCACGACCGCATTCACAGGAACCGTCTCGCCTTCCTTGACCAGAATTTCGGCCAGGATCCCGGCGCTGGCGGCTTGTACTTCGGAATCGACCTTGTCGGTCGAGATCTCGAAGATGGTCTCGTCGCGCTTCACCGAATCGCCGGCCTTCTTGAGCCACTTCGTCAGAGTGCCTTCGGCGAGCGATTCGCCCATAGAAGGCATGAGAACGTCGAGGAGGGGCATGAAGAGGGTTTATGAGATTGACGATTGACGATTGACGATTGACGATTGACGATTGATGGTCAAAGGCCACCGTTACCACTTACTCGTTGGGCTTGCGATTCAGGCGCCGCAGCACCAGTACCGGCAATGTAACGGCTCCCAGAATCATGCCCGCGGCGGCGAAGTAGTACCAGTCACAGGCGGGTGTTCCCTCGATCGGAGCACAGCGGCGCACGTTGCCCGCGACCTTGCCGACCAGCACGCCAATCATGCCCCCGCTCCAGAACCCGACGAACGTCGAAAAGCAACCGACGCCGATGCGACGCGCACGGGCCAGGTCGGCGTCGGAGGTTCCGGGAGGGTTCGGTTCGGGACCTGAAGCCACGCCGGGAACTAGTAAGCCGCTTCGAGCGCGTGGCTCGGGTCAACCGTGCGGTGCAACTTCACGAAATACCGCTTCACGTTCCGGTCGATGCGGCTCTCACCTATCTGGTCGGTCACGGCCTCGACGAACGTGTAGTGGCCACCCTCGGGTTTGGCGGTCACCTGAACGGTGGACATGACCTCGGGCGTGCCGACGACGCCTTGATAGGTCCGCGAGCGATGTGCCGAGGCGACCGTGCTCAGTCCCAGGGCCGTGAAAAAATCGTCGGCGGCCTGGATGGCATCGGCGGGCGTGAGTGACGTTCGATAGAAGTGTCGCATAACGAAAATAGGGATCAGACCCCGATTAATTCTTTTCTCCGCGCGCAGGAAATACTTCCTGCATCCAGTCCATGCGCTCGAGTTTTTTCGTGGAGTCGCGCTGGAACCGGATGGCGACCGCCCACTGTCCCGACGTGATGAAGTGCATCGTCGCGTAATAGGTTCCGAGTTCAGGGCCTTTGACCAGCGGATCGTACACATCGATCTGGCTCTCGCTGGTCGCAAAGATCTGGCCCTGTCCCGTTTCGATCGGTTCGCCGGTTTCGCGATCGCGAACCACCACGGTATAGCGCACGGGCTCGCGCGCGCGGGGCGGAACCGGATCGGGGAGGACGCGGAGCTCCATGTCCTCCGTGAGGAGCTTCATGCTCAGGTCTCGCGGCGCAGCCTTGCAGGCCGCGACCACGGCGAGGCCCAGCATGACGACCTGCCATCGCCGGACGATTCTCACGTGGCGTAGTACTCCAGGCCGAGGTGGGTGATCTGCTCCTCACCCATGAGGTGTCGGAGCGTGTTCTTCAGCTTCGTCTGCTGAATGAATAAATCATGCTCCGGCTGAAGTCCCGCAGCGGCCATCGGGGACTTGTAATAGAAGCTTAACCATTCCTGTATGCCCTTCATTCCTGCCCGGTGCGCGAAGTCGGAAAACAGGGCGAGGTCGAGCACGATCGGCGCGGCCAGGATCGAGTCGCGACAGAGGAAGTTGACCTTGATCTGCATGGGATACCCCATCCAGCCGACGATGTCGATGTTGTCCCATCCTTCCTTGTTGTCGCCGCGCGGCGGGTAATAGTTGATCCGGACGACGTGTGAAAAATCCTTGTAGAGGTCGGGGTACATCTCGGGCTGCAGGATGGTGTGCAGCACACTGAGCTTCGACTCCTCCTTGGTCTTGAACGACGCCGGGTCGTCGAGCACCTCACCGTCGCGGTTGCCAAGAATGTTGGTGGAGTACCATCCCGACAGGCCGAGCATGCGCGCCTTGAGACCCGGTGCGATGACGGTCTTCATCCACGTCTGGCCGGTCTTGAAATCCTTGCCGGAAATCGGGACCGCCCGCTGGTTGGCCAACTCGATCAGGGCCGGCGTGTCCACCGAGAGATTCGGCGCCCCGTTGGCGAACGGCACGCCTTCCATGATCGAGGCCCACGCATACAGCATCGACGGCGCGATGGCGTCGTCGTTCCGCTCCATGGCACGTTCGAATTGCTCGATCGTCGCATGCTGCGGTCCTGGCTTGATGTAGGTCTCGGTCGACGCGCACCAGACCATGACGAGCCGGTCACACCGATGACGGGCGCCGAAGTCGCGGATGTCCTGCCGCAATTGCTCGGCCAGGTCACGCTTGGTCTTCCCCTGCTTGACGTTTTCACCGGAGAGGCGCGTCACATAACGAGAGTCGAACACCGCCGGCATCGGCTTGATGGCGCTCAGGAAATCCGCCAGCCCGTCGAGGTCCTTGCTCTCGAGCACCCCGGCCTTTTTCGCCGCGGTGTAGGCATCGTCAGGGATCGGGTCCCAGGCGCCGAACACGAGGTCGTCGAGTTCCGCCAGCGGAGCAAAGTCGCGAATCAGCGGCGAGCGCTGGTCGGTTCGTTTCCCGAGGCGGATCGTCGCCATCTGGGTGAGGGAACCAATCGGACGCGTGAGGCCGCGGCGAACACTCTCCACCCCGGCGATGAAGGTTGTTGCCACGGCGCCGAGGCCCGGCGTGAGCACGCCAAGCTTGCCCTCAGGTTGGCGAATGGACACCCGAGGCGTCGCGTTCGATGACGGCACGTCTTTGTTCTCCGTGAAGTTGTCGGTGGCGCGCCTAACGCGCGCGGTCGAACGAGGAGCGTCCTCCGTCGGGA
>CBIHMX010000278.1:0-4468 GCA_966211115.1 uncultured Gemmatimonadaceae bacterium
TGTCACCTCCGCGGCTGTCGATGCGCCGATGTCGATCCAGAGATCGTCCATCGTGGCCGCCGTCGTGTCGCCGCGATGTGGCTGTGAGAAGTGCCCATTTGCTACGGCGACCACACCGGGTACCTTCGCGCTGCGGGCGACAATCGACACACGTTGTGCTTCGTGGAACTGGTCCCACAGCGGATGCGTTCCTCCGCCCGTGCGCCTGACGCGGAGATAGCCGTCACTGGTGATCTGGCTGACCGCGTACGAAGGGATGTCGAGTCCGCAGGCGATGACGCGCCGTGGAGATCCGCTGCCGACTCGCTTGACGAGATTGCCGCTCCGATCAGCGATCCAGGAATCGCCGAGCGTACGCGCCAGGGTCGCCGAGGTCTGGTCTTCGGCACCGGGCGGCGCGATGAGGCTCACCCATCGGGCGACGGCGTCGAGCATCGTTTCGGTGTTCTGCGCCGGCGCCAGGCCAGGGAGAAGCAACAGCGCGAGCGATGGAAGCAGAGCGATTGGCTTGGTCATGGCGCCAAAAATGGGGTCAGACGCCAATTCCGAAACCCTGCTCGTTATCATACAGCCATGAATCAATCGGACGGGGCGAGTCCCGATGTTGACCTGACCTTGCCGATCCTGGATGCGGCTCGAGCGGTGGAAGCGCGTATCGATTCTGCGCTTGGCCCGCTCAAACTGTCGCTGGCGAAGTTGAATATCCTGGACTTGCTGGTCCGCTCCGATCATCCCCTGACGCTGGGGGCGTTGGCGCAGGAACTGGCCTGCGTTCGTTCGAACGTTACCCAGTTGGTGGACCGCCTCGAGGCCGATGGCTTGGTGAAGAGGGAAGCCGCTCCCGAAGATCGCCGGAGCATCAGGGCGATCGTAACCGACAGTGGACGGGAGAGGCAACTCGCTGGCACGGTTGCACTTGGGAAAGTCCGCCAAGACCTGGCGCAAATCCTGGCGGGGTTTGATTCAGGGCACATCGAGTACGCGTTGACCGCTATCGGGCAGTCTATGGGTCGAATCGATTCATAACTGAACCGTGAAGTTCGTCGAGGATTTCCAGCTGGTCAACCACGACAACCCCATGAGCGCGGATCGCGCGAAAACGAACGGATGGAGATGGCTCCATCAGCCGGTTTCGGCGCAATCCGCGTGGAGGGTTGTTCCTCACCCATCTCACGTTGCCGTCGACTGCGACGCCGTCGCATCGATCGTAAACCGCAGCCGCGCGGCGATTCCGCCGACTGCGTCGAGTCGCTCGGCGGCGTCGCCCGACACGTGCTCGATCGTTGCACCCTCGTCAAACGCTTTCCGGATCGCGTCGACGGCTTCGTCGGCGTGAGCCGCGACGTATGACGAGGTGAGGTACAACTCGTGGACCTGACCGTTCACGAGCGCGCGATCGATTTCTTCGGTTCCCACTGCGCCGGTGCCACCGGCCGCTTTTGCGGCCACGACTTTCTCGATGCGGGCCAGGTCGTCAGCGGCGCGAAGGCGCGAGGCATGTTCGCGCGCGGTTTCCGCGATGCCCGCTTCACTCGTGTGTACGTCCAGGGACACCACTGACGCACGATCCTGCAGGCGCTGCGGGAGGCGGCCGTGCAGGTCCATTGCCACGGTCGAAATGCCACCAACGAGGATCCATGCGTTGTCGACCGCCATGGACTCGAGTCGGCTCACGGCATCGGACAGCATGTCGTCGGTCGCCTTTCGCAGTTCGCGCTGTGCGGCATCGGCGCCAGCGAGGCCGCGCGTTCCGGACGTGAAGCCCTGGGGCAACGGACGGCTCGTATGGTATGGCTTGTCCACGTGAGGATCGCGCGCGAATTCGTCACCCAGGGTGAGCGTGCGATCCACATAACGATGAATGCGCACTTTCGCGGCGTCGGCCACCGCGACCAGCACCGGTCGCGCTTCCTTCAACACGCGGATGCCGGGTGCGATGTTCGCGCCCTTGCCCCACGTCGCCACGGTCGGCACGGGTGCGCTCGCGACGCCCGCTCGATGAACTTCGCCGTCGGTGAAGAAGCCCATCCAGCCTGGCGCATCCTGGCCGGGCGTGAAGGATCGCAGCTCGCCTAACGCCAGCTCGCGCGCCGCCGCAAATCCCTCCCGCTCCTCATGGCTCGCGCCAGACAGCGATTCGGCGATTTCGTCGAAAACGTTCCGAATCGCGGTCCGCCACTGTGACCGGGCCGCTACGTCCGTCACCTCTCCGTTGACGTAAACGCTGAGGACGTTGCGGTCACGAAGAGTCTGCTCCAGGGTCGCCAGTTCCGCGTGCGTCAGCATATGCGCGCTCCTCCGTTTTGCGCTGGTATGCTGTCGTACACAGAGTGTGCCGTGAAGGGTGCTGCATGGGGTAAAGTGTTGTCAGCACCCTGAGCAGCACCCTCTCAACCCCATGATTACCGCACGTTCCCCTTTGGCCCGCGATACAGCCACTGCGTCTGGTAGTCGCGCGTCAGTGGTGCGTTAATGATCATGGCGCGGACCATTTCGACCGGCATCGCGCCGCCCTTCAGCACCGCATCGTGGAACGCCTTGTTCGTCATGCGTCCGGAACCGACGAGTTCCTGGTGAAGCGACCGGAACTGCAGGCCACCCATCATGTACGCGAGCTGGTACAGGGGCGGGTACGTGCCCAGGAAACTGCGGCGCACTTCGGCTTCCGCGTTGGCGCGTTCATGACCGACCCGGTCCACGAGATAGTCAATCGCCTCCTGCGGCGTCATCGTGCCGAGGTGGAACCCTAACGAGAAGATGATCCGGGCCGAGCGGTGCATGCGCCAGAAGAGGGCGCCCACGCGATCTTCCGGCGTGGCGTTGAAGCCCTGGTCCCAGAGCAGCATTTCCCAGTAGAGCGCCCAGCCTTCGGTCCAGAACGGCGTGCCGAAGGCGCCGCGCCGGTGCGACTGGTAGCGCGAATTCATGAAGCCCTGCAGGTGGTGCCCGGGGATCAACTCGTGGTGCACCGTCGCATGCGAGAGATACGGGCTGTTGCCGCGCATGCTCATCATCTTCTCTTCGTGCGTCATGCCGTCGGTCGGGTACGACACCTGAATGGTTTCGCCGCCCAGGAAGAACGGGCTGACGCGCTGGCGTTCCGGCGACATCATCTCGATGCGCCAGATGTCGCGCGCGAGCGGGGGCACCGTCACCAGGTCCTTCTTCTCGACGAAGTCGATCGCCTCGAATGCAAGACGGCGAATCAGCTCCGGCTGCTCGCCAGGCGGCACGTACTCTTCCTTCACCTTGTCGAGCGCCGCCTTCCAGTTGTCGCCGAATCCGAGTTCCTTCGCCGCCTTCTTCATCTCGGCTTCGCTCCACGCGAATTCGATCTCGGCGATCTTGATGAGGTCTTCCGGATCGTAGGCAATCATTTCATCGCGCAGGTCGGCGATGATGGCGTCGCGGCCGATCGGGTCACCGATGATCGGATCGGGCTGACCGGTGCGGAACCCGACGATCCGCTCGCGCAACGTCTTGTGGTACGCGGTCATCAGCGAGTCCGCCTTCTTGTACGGATCGCGCGCCCACCAGGTGAAGAGTGGATCGTAGCCCGAGTAGAAATCGTACCAGCTCTTGAGGTCGGCCTTGAGGTCGTTGATCAACTCGGCGGACCGATGGGCCACGACCTTGTTGACCTTGAGCGGTGCAAAATCGCCGTTGCCGTTCTGGGCCTTCTGCCCCGAGGCCCGGGCTGAGTCCGACGACTGAAGCCCTGCGACGACGGCCTTCGACACGTCAGCGATCTTCTTGCTCAGGCTTACGAGTGAAAGCGCGGCCTTCTGCGGGTCGATTTTCTCCATGCGCCGGCGAGCGTCGACGAACATGAAGATGTCATTCCCGAACGGAACCACCGGCGCCGACTCGGCCCATTGCTTCTCTTCGCGGTCGAGCAGAGACAGGGAATGGCGGAGCGAGTGGTTCATCAGGATGTAGTCGATCTTTCCCTGCTGGCTGAGCCCGTTGAAGTCGAGCTCGCGGAGCCGGGATTGCCACCCTTTGTAATATTCACGGAAGCGTTCGCGACGTGCGGGCGCGAATTCGACGTTCCAGCGGCGCCCAAGCGCATTTTCGTCAGCCGTGAAGCGGTTGACGATGTCCCGCATCTCGCTTTCCGTGCCTTTGGCACCCAGAAGCTGGGAAAGCACGGGGACATACTGAGCACCGTCGACACCTGTCTGGAGCGTGGTGTTCTGGGCGCCGAGGGGCAGGGCGATCAGTAGGAGGAGGAGGGCGTAACGCTTCATTAGAGCCTCAGGTTGGAACCGAATCACGGAATTCTGGCCTGATGTAGTGACCGGCGGAAGACGCTGGCACGGACGTGTTCCGCTCGAAGCCCGCGTAGCAGGCGGTCACGACCTCACGACCTCACGACCTCACGACCTCACGATTAACGATCTCACTCATATGGAAAAAGCAACTTTAGCCGGCGGCTGCTTCTGGTGTCTCGAAGCGGTCTATCAGG
>CBIHMX010000279.1:0-4460 GCA_966211115.1 uncultured Gemmatimonadaceae bacterium
CCCGGTCGACCGCTCCGCCAAATCCGTAGACCGTTTCGGTCGGGTACGCGAGCACGTTGCCCGCTTGCAGGTGCGTTACCGTGTCCGACAGTGACGCCTCGATCTCGGCGGGTGACCAGAACGGGATGGCGGCTTCGCGCATCAGTCGAGAAGCGTCGACAGCCGTTCGACCCGCGCGAAGTCTGATTCGTCGGTCACCTTCATCGCCCGTTCGCTCCCCCGCACCACGACCACTTCTTCGCCAAGTCGCTCGACCAGTGCCGCATCGTCGGTGGCGGAAACGCCGTCGCGCACGGCCTCCATGTACGCACGCTCGATCAGGCGCAGCGGGAACGCCTGCGGCGTCTGGGCGCGCCAAAGGCCATCCCGGTCGATCGTTCTCGTTATGCGGCCCTCCGCGTCGCCGTCCTTCAGCGTGTCGACGACCGGCAGCGCGGCCACGGCCCCGCGGCCCCGCCGCGCCTCGGCAATGACGGCGTCGATCGTGGCGTCGGCGACGAGCGGCCGGGCCGCATCGTGGATGACGGCGATCGACACGTCGTCAGGCAGGTCCTCGAGCCCGCTCAACACCGATTCGCCGCGATAGGCGCCGCCGGTGCTGACCAGCAATCGATCGAGGTCGCACTGGAAGAGCCACGGCGGCGGGTCGGCCGCGTGCGATCGCGGCAGCACGCACACGACCAGCGCGACGTCGGCCCGCTTCTGGAACGCGTGCACCGTGTGCAGGAGCATCGGCTTGTCGCCAACCCACCGGAACTGCTTCAACTCGCCCGTGGTTCCGGCGGCACGCGATCCGCTGCCGGCCGCCACGATCACGACGCCGACGTCCGGATGCACTGCCTCCTTCTCGTCACGCGCGCTCATGGCCGGAACAGGGCCGCGAAGAGGGCGCCAAGGTGGTCGTGCGCCGAGACCTTGAGAGAGCTGGCCGTCCGGCCGCCGTGGCCCCGGCTGCCCACATGCGCAACGGTGATGCCGGACTGTGACGCTTCCGCCAGTCTTCGCTCCAGTTGCGTGACCGCGCGAATCTCGCCGCCCAGTCCGAGTTCTCCGATGAACACGCTGCCGAGGGGGAGCGGCACGTCGTACACGCTCGACGCGATCGCCGCTGCGATCGCCAGGTCGCCGGCCGGTTCCGAGAGACGCAGGCCACCGGCGACATTCACGAAGACGTCGAGCTGCGACACCGGAATCCCGGACCGCTTTTCCAGGACGGCGAGCAGGAGCGCCAGCCTCCGGGGATCCACGCCGTTCGCGACGCGTTGCGGCGTTCCGTATCCGGCCTTCGCCGCCAGCGCCTGGATCTCGACCAGCACCGGTCGCGACCCCTCGATGAGGCAGGTGACGGCGGTGCCTGACGAGGGCGTTCCACCGTCGCCCATGAAGAGCGCCGACGGATTCTCCACGCCCTCGAGGCCCGCGCTCGTCATGCGGAACACGCCGATTTCGTCCACGCTGCCAAAGCGATTCTTGGTCGCGCGAAGGACACGGAAGTCGAGCGAACTGTCGCCCTCGAAATACAACACCGTGTCGACGATGTGTTCGAGCGTCTTGGGACCGGCGACGCCGCCCCCTTTCGTCACGTGGCCGACGATGAACACCGCACAGCCGGATTCCTTGGCAAATCGCATCAGACGGGCCGCGCACTCGCGAACCTGGCCGACGTTTCCGGGTGCGCCCTCGAGGGCGGGCGAATGAATAGTCTGGATCGAGTCGATGATGAGCAGGTCCGCACTGGTCGCCGTGGCGGTGGCGAGAATGTCGTCCAGTGACGTTTCCGCGAGCAGTCCAACGGTCATCGCCGGCGCCCCGAGTCGTTCGGCACGTAACCTCACCTGCGGTCCCGATTCTTCCGCTGAGACATACAGTGCCTTGCGACCCGGGTTGGATGTGCCCGCTGCCACTTGCAGCAGGAGCGTGGACTTTCCAATACCCGGCTCCCCGCCGATGAGCACCACACTCCCGTCGACGATGCCGCCGCCGAGCACGTAGTCCAGTTCACGAATGCCTGACGAGACGCGCGCAGAACGCGTGGTTTCGACGTCGCCGATCGCGACCACGGCGGACGCTGTTCCGGTTTCTGCTCTCGTCTTCGACGCCCGGCCCCGCGCTGATCGCTCGATCTCTTCAGCGAGCGTGTTCCATTCACCGCAGGCGTCGCAGCGTCCCTGCCATTTCAGGTAGTCGGCCCCACAGTCGGTGCAGCGATAGACCGTTCGCGACTTGACCGTCACGACGGCTGCCGGGGCGTATAGTTGTCGAACCGGGTGTACTGCTTGTGAAAGTGCAACCGGACGGTATCGGTGGGACCGTTGCGCTGCTTGCCGATGATGAGTTCCGCGAGCCCTTCGAGTGGCGTGCCGTCAGCCATGCGCCGCGGCTCCCCACGCTCGTCGGTCGTTCCTTCATAGTACTCGGGCCGGAAGAGGAACATGACGACGTCGGCGTCCTGTTCGATGGCGCCCGACTCTCGCAGGTCGGAGAGCTGGGGACGCCGGTTTTCTCCGGTCCGCTGTTCCGGCGCGCGCGAGAGCTGGGATAACGCGACCACGGGAATCTTCAACTCACGCGCCAGTGTCTTGAGCGAACGCGAGATGTAGCTGATTTCCTGCTGCCGGTTTTCGGAGTCGGGTGGCCCGGCGATGAGCTGCAGGTAGTCGATGATCACCATCCCGATCTTGTTCTCGACCTGCAGGCGTCGTGCACGCGAACGGATGTCCAGCGCCGTGAGCCCCGGGCTGTCGTCGATCCAGATGGGCGCCGAGCTGAGGATGCCTGTCGCCTTCGCCAGGCGCGAGAAATCGTCCGGCGACAACCGGCCATTCCGCAACCGCTGTGCGTCGATGTATCCCTCGGCCGCGAGCATGCGCGCCACCAACTGCTCCTTCGCCATTTCCAGCGAGAAGACCGCGACCGGTACCTGCGCCTGGATGGCCGCGTTCTGGGCCACGTTCAGCACGAACGCCGTCTTGCCCATCGACGGACGCGCAGCGACGATGCTCAACTCCGACGGCTGGAAGCCTAACGTCAACTTGTCGAGGTCGACGAAGCCCGAGGGCACGCCGGTGACGGCTCCACCGCCCTGCGCGAGCTGTTCGATCCGCTCCATCGCCGGCCACAGCAGCTCCTTGATCCGGCTGAATCCCTCGCGGCCCCGATCGGTGTTGATCTGGAGGATGCGTTGCTCCGCGTGATCGAGGAGCTCCGCCGAGGTGCGCCGTCCGTCGTACGCCTCCGAGACCAGTTCCGTCGACGTTTCGATGAGCCGGCGGATGAGTCCCTTTTCCCGGACGATGCGCGCGTGGTACTCGACGTTCGCGGCCGTGGGCACCACGTCCAGCAGGTACGAGAGGTACTCCTTGCCTCCCGACGCATCGAGTTCACCGCGAAGCGACAGTTCGTCGGCGAGTGTCAGGACATCGACGACGGTGCCGCGTTCGTTGAGCGCGACAATCGCGCGGAAGATCCGGCGATGGCCCTCGCGATAGAACAGGGTATCGTCTGAAAATTCGGCCGCGCGCATGATCGCGTCGCGGTCCATGATCATCGCGCCAAGTACGGCCTGCTCTGCTTCCTCCGACCAAGGCGGGCGGCGGTCGCGAAACGTGTCAGTTACCGATGGGGCGATCGAGGAGTTTTCGAGCAAGCTGGACATCTTCCCACGTTGGCCTTTTCCACGACGAGTTCCGCAGAAGCGCCGCTGGATGATAGGTCACTACCAGCGGTATGCCGTAGTAACGATGAATTCTGCCCCGCAGCTTGCTGATGCCGTCTCGCGTGTTCAGCAGCGTCTGGGACGCGAACGTCCCGAACGCCACAATCACCCGTGGCTGGATCAGTTCAATCTGTCGGAGCAGGTACGGACTGCATGCCTCCACTTCGTCCGGCATCGGATTTCGATTTTGTGGCGGACGATGCTTGAGAACGTTGCAGATGTAGACCTCTTCCCGCGAGAGTTTTATCGCGCCGAGAATCTTATCGAGGAGTTGCCCCGCCTGTCCAACGAACGGACGTCCGAGTTCATCTTCGGTCGCTCCTGGTGCTTCACCAACGCACATGAAGTCAGCGTGTGCATTTCCTTCACCGGGAACGGGGTTCTTCGCATCGCGATACAGAGGACACAGCGTACATGTGGAAACTGCTGTTGAAAGTTCCTCGAGCGTAGCGAAAGGTGATGTGCCGAATAGCTCGCGTCCCGATCCTCCAATGACGATCCCGGCAGGGATTTCATCGATCGGCAACGTCGCATGCGACGCCACCAGTGACGATCGTGGCGGTTCCGGCATCGCATAGCGTGCGACTTTCTCCTTCACGACCGGCTCCGCGCCGGCGTCCTTCAGCACACTGCGCCAGTCGGGTGGGTTCGTGGGCGCCGCAACCTCTGGAGCGCGTTCAGCTGGAGCCTGTCGCTCCTCGCGTCGAGGCTCGGCCGTCTGTTCCCGAGTCTGAACTCCCGGGGC
>CBIHMX010000280.1:0-4459 GCA_966211115.1 uncultured Gemmatimonadaceae bacterium
GCCCTGGATGAACGGCATGACGTAGTACAGCAGGCCGTCAGCCGACCCCGAGTCATACAGGCCCAGGATGTGGGGATGCTGCAGCTTGGCGGCCAGCCTGATCTCGCGCTCGAACCGCTCCGACCCGATGGTCGCACCCAACTCGGGGTGCAAGACCTTGACCGCGACCTCCCGGTCATGGCGAACGTCGGTGGCCAGGAAAACCGTGGCCATGCCGCCGCGCCCCAGCTCTCGCTCAACGCGATAGCGGTCGCCGATGTGCGCGGTCAGCCGGTCCTGGATATCCGACACAACTCCAAGTTAGCGCGACGGCGATGAGGAAGTCGTCGCCGTCTGCTTTTCCCAGACAAACCGGTGCAGGAATTTCCCGATCCGCGTCCAGGTATCGAGCCACAAGCCGTGGATCATCGACTCGTGCAGGTCGTCGGGAATGACCATCAGCTCATGGTAGATGCCGCGGGCCCGGAGCAACTGCACCAATCCGACGGTCTGGGCGAAATCGACGTTGCGGTCGTCGTCGCCGTGAACGAGAAAGACCGGCGACTTCCAGGTGTCGATGGCCGAGATGGCCGACGACTGGTAGGAGACGGCCGCCGTATCGAGCGAGCTGCCCCAGAGATGCACGCCGGCGAGGTCCGCCCCGGCCACGAAGATGTCGGAATTCCGCGCCAGCGCCTGGGCCGTGAGCACGCCGCCATACGAGAGGCCCCAGATCCCCACCCGGGCCGGGTCGACGTCGGGCCGGGTCTGGAGGTACTTGCCGGCCGCCAGCACGTCCTGGTATTCGGCGTTTCCGTTCCGGCCCGTGTTAGGCGCCTGGCGGAAGGAACGTCCATAACCGACCCCGCTCCGGTAGTTCACCGACATCACGACATAGCCCTGGCTGGCCAGCCACTGGTTGTACGCATACGACCAGTGATAGAACTGCATGTAGTGATAGCCGGGGAGCATCTGGCGCGAGGGCCCGCCATGGACGAAGACGAGGGCCGGGCGGCGCTCGCCCGGCTTCAGGTCCTTCGGGATGAACAACTGGTTAGGCACCTCGAGACCATCCGCGGCCTTGACGCGGATGACCTCGGGCACGACGTGCGCCTCGGTGGGGAAATCCTTGGGCAGCGTCGGGAAGATCACCCTCGCCTTGCCGCCCGCGGCCGGTACCACGGCGACCGATGCTGGCTGCCTGGCGTCGAAGTACAGCACGCCCACCTGACGGCCGGAGCCTAACGGCTGGGGATAGGTCTCAATGCCGTCGCCGCTGGTGATTTGCCGTGGCGTGCCGCCGGTCACCGGCACTGCCCAGATGTCGCGGCGCTCGATGTCCTGCGCGTTCGTGCAGTAGTAGAGCGTCTTGCCGTCCGGCGACAGCATGGCCGACGTTGCATCCTCGATCAGCCCGTCGGTGGTCGTGAGCAGGATGGGCTCGGTCGTCGAGCCGTCGAGCTTGACCGACCAGTAGCGATCCCATTCATCGGTGCTGGGCGACAGGGGAAAGACGAGATGACCATCGCCCCAGAACATTCGGTTGATGTTGTTGAAGACGCGATCGTCGGGCTGGTTGTGCCAGATCTCGCGGGCCGTGGCGGTGCTTTCCGTGACGTGGTCGACCGCACCCTTGCCGATGTCGGCGATCATGATCGACAGCGTGTAGCCGCCGCGGAACGTCGCGCGACAGAGACCAGGGAACGCGCGATCCACCGCCGTGGCGGTATCGGGCTGGCCACCAAAGCGCCCGCCACGACCACGTCCGCCCTGTGACGTGCTGGCGCATACACCGGCGGCGCCACCGCGTCCGGCGGGTCCGGCCGGATTGCCGAGGCTCTGCGCACCGGCACCGCCCTGACCCTGCCGGCCAAACGGCAATCCAGGCCGGCGCGTGAACGCGATCTGCCTTCCATCGGGAGACCAGGTCGGCAATCCGTCGTAATCCACGCTCGGCGACACGTATGTCACGGATCGCGTGGCGACGTCGTAGAGGCCGATGAAGGAATGATTCTCGCGTGTCGTGACGAAGGCGACCTTGGATCCATCGGGTGACCAGCGGGGATTGTTGTTCTCGCCCCAGGCCGTGATGTACGGCTTCTCACCCTTGTCGATGTCGCTGACCGGTGCCGCCTGCGACACGCGGGCGCGGTAGATCTGGTCGTCCTTCACGTAGAGCACGAACCGCCCGTCGGGGGACAACTCGGGCGAGCTGCCTTCCGCGATCCGGAACGCCGGTGATCCCGCCGCCGTGCGAACGGCCCAGATCTCGCGCGCGGCGCCATCCGGGTCATGCGAGGGATTGGCGACCCAGCCCTCGCTGTTAGGCGAGGAGCCGCGCACGAACACCACCACGCGGCCATCGTCCGATATCTTCACGTTGCTGATGTCGATGCCGTTGTCTTCGAGAAAACGCGTCAGGCGCACCGGCCGGAAATCGGGCGCGGCGGCGCTGTAGACGTTGCGCATTCCGCGGTCGTAGACCATCCACGCCATGCGATCCGCTTTTTTTGCCGCGACGAGATCGAGCGGCGAGGCGGGGCTCATGAACTGCTCGATGGTGGGCTTCTGCTGCGCGTCGCCGCGTGCAGGCAGCATTACGGCGAGCACGAACGACGAGAAAAAAGCAAAGCGCGAAGCAGCGGTCTTCATGTCGGATCCCTCAGGTCAGTGCTGTGGCTGGCCGACAGTAACACGGGATTCCACATGCGTCCATTGTGGAAAGGTTGTTGAAGAGAACGCGTGGCGGTCTGATATTTAACTTTAAGTGACGCCCATAACAGTCAAAGAACATTGGGTTTATGTGGCTTTCAATGGAAGGCGTCGAGGGCTTGACCGGGCAGGCCGTCTCTCATAGCTTTCCCGCCCCTGCTAGCACTCGTGGCCCATGAGTGCCAGCACGATTTCACCACCGTTCCCCAAGCAGGAGGGATGCACGCTATGGCCACTAAGAGCGCTGCGGCGACCAAGATTGCGCCGCTCGCCGACCGCGTCGTTGTGAAGGCGCTGGAGGAGTCCGAAACGATGCGTGGCGGACTGTATATCCCGGACACCGCCAAGGAGAAGCCGCAGCAGGGCGAGATCGTCGCCGTCGGCCCGGGTCGCACCGAAGACGGCACCAAGGTCGCGATGGAAGTGAAGGTTGGCGACAAGGTCCTCTACGGCAAGTACAGCGGCACCGAAGTTACCATCGAGGGCGAGACGTACCTGATTCTGCGCGAGAGCGATGTTCTCGCAGTGATCAACTGACGGTAGGTCGGGCGGACGGGCAGGCGGGCAGCGAGAACGCTCCCCCTGACTTCTGACCTCGGACCTCGGACCTCCACTAACGACACCCTCCTAACGAGAATCACATATGGCTGCCAAAGAACTCCATTTCAACGTTGATGCGCGCGCGGCGCTGAAGCGCGGCGTCGACAAGCTTGCCGAAGCAGTGAAGGTCACCCTCGGCCCGAAGGGACGGAATGTCGTCCTCGACAAGAAGTTCGGTGCCCCGACCATCACGAAGGACGGTGTCACCGTCGCCAAGGAAGTCGAGCTTTCGGATCCCGTCGAGAACATGGGCGCGCAGATGGTGAAGGAAGTCGCGACCAAGACGTCGGACGTCGCTGGCGACGGCACCACGACGGCAACGGTGCTCGCCCAGGCGATCTTCCGCGAAGGACTCAAGAACGTGACCGCCGGCTCCAACCCGATGGCGATCAAGCGCGGCATCGAGCGCGCTGTCACCGCCGTCATCGAAGAGCTCAGGAAGATGTCGGTGATGACCACCGGCAAAAAGGAAATCGCGCAGGTCGGTTCCATCTCCGCGAACAACGACAAGGAGATCGGTGACCTGATCGCCGAGGCGATGGAGAAGGTCGGTAAGGACGGCGTCATCACCGTCGAGGAAGCGCGCGGTATCGAAACGACGCTCGAGACGGTCGACGGTATGCAGTTCGATCGCGGCTACATCTCACCCTACTTCGTCACTGATCCGGACAAGATGGAAGCAGTGCTCGAAGACGCGATGATCCTCATCCACGACAAGAAGATCTCGTCGATGAAGGACCTCCTCCCGATCCTCGAGAAGACGGCCCAGGCCGGCCGCCCACTGCTGATCATCGCCGAGGACATCGAAGGGGAAGCGTTGGCGACGCTGGTCGTGAACAAGCTCCGTGGCACGCTCAAGGTCTGCGCGGTGAAGGCGCCTGGTTTCGGCGATCGCCGCAAGGCGATGCTGCAGGACATCGCGACGCTGACGAAGGGCCAGGTCGTGTCCGACGAAGTCGGCTTCAAGCTCGAGAACGCGGTCCTCACGGACCTCGGCCGCGCGAAGCGCATCGTCATCGACAAGGACAACAGCACGATCATCGACGGCGACGGCGACTCCGAGGCCATCAAGGGCCGCATCAAGGAGATCGAGGTGGCCATCGAGAAGACGACCTCCGATTACGACAAGGAAAAGCTCCAGGAACGCAAGGCGAAGCTGGCCGGCGGT
>CBIHMX010000281.1:0-4455 GCA_966211115.1 uncultured Gemmatimonadaceae bacterium
TGATTGTGCCGAGCATCGATATCATGAACGGCAGGGCGGTGCAGCTTCGCCACGGCCGCGAACTCGTGCTGGACGCCGGCGATCCGCTGGAGTGGCTGGAGCGCTTCGCTCTGGTCGGGGAAGTCGCGGTCGTCGACCTCGACTCGGCGTTAGGCAGGGGCGACAACAGGGATCTCGTCAGCCAGATGGTGAAGCGCGCCGCCTGCCGGGTGGGCGGCGGCATCCGCAGCCACAACCAGGCAGCCGAGTGGCTCGATGCCGGCGCTTCTCGAATCGTCGTCGGGACCGCCGCCACGCCCGAATTCTGTGCCCGGCTCCCGCGGGAACGGGTCATCGCCGCGGTGGACAACGTGCGCGGTGACGTCGTCGTCGACGGCTGGCGGAAGCGCACCGGTACGAGCGCGCTCGGGGCGATTCAGGAACTCGCGCCAGTCGTTGGTGGTTTCCTGCTCACACAGGTCGACCGCGAGGGTGCCATGGGAGGCTTCGACATGGACCTGGTCCGGGCCGCGGTGTCGGCTGCCGGCACCGCTCGCGTCACCGCCGCCGGCGGCATAACGAGTACGGCGGAAATTGCCGCGCTCGACCTTACCGGCGCCGACGCACAGGTGGGGATGGCCCTGTATACCGGCGCCCTGTCGCTCGGCGATGCCTTTGCGGCGCCGCTGCATGAGTCGTCCACCGGCCTCTGGCCAACCATTGTCTCAGACGAAAGCGGGGCTACGCTCGGCCTCGTCTGGAGCAACAGGGAATCGCTGCGCCGCGCGGTCGAGGAACGGCGGGGCATCTACTGGTCGCGCTCCCGGAACGCGCTCTGGGTGAAGGGCGAAACATCCGGAAATACGCAGCACCTGCTGGAAATCCGCCTCGACTGCGACCGCGACGCCATCCAGGTACTCGTCAGGCAGGAAGGAACAGGCTTTTGCCATCGCGGAACCCGAACCTGCTTTGACGAGACGTTTACGCTGGCCACGCTCGAACGGGTCATCCGGTCGCGCCTTCAGGGTGAGGACACCGGTTCGCGTACCCGCCGCCTGGCGACCGAACCCGGGCTGCTCGGCGCCAAGCTTCGCGAGGAGGCTGGCGAGCTGGCCAGCGAAGAATCTCCGGCCGGTGTCATCCACGAAGCCGCCGACGTGATGTACCTCGTCCTGACCGCGTTAGGCAGGTCCGGCAGATCACTCGCCGACGTGGAACGGGAACTCGGGCGACGTCACCGGGCCGTGACGCGGCGCCCGATGGAGGCGAAGCCGTGAGCCTCCTTCAGCGACGCACCGTCCGGGAACTGCTCGCGGCATCCGCGGCGCCGATGCACCCGGACATCCTGGAGGCGGCGGCAGCCATCGTCCGAGAGGTACGCGAACGCGGGGCAGATGCGCTCCGCGAATACGCCCACCGATTCGACGGTCTCACGCCGGAGACACCGCTGGTCATCGGCCAGGAGGAGTTGACAAACGCGTTGCGGAACCTCGAGCCCCACGTGCGCGAACGCCTGACGAGAATCGCCAATCGCATTCGCACGTTTGCGGAGGGACAGCGTCAGGCGCTGAGCACGTTCGAGATGGAAGTGCCGGGTGGAATGGCAGGGCACACCATCGCTCCCGTGCAGCGCGCAGGCTGTTATGCGCCCGGCGGACGTTATCCGTTGCCATCGTCCATCCTGATGACGGCGATCACCGCCCGTGCCGCTGGAGTGAAGGAAGTCTGGGTCGCCTGCTCGCGACGCGATCCTGTCATGCTGGCCTGCGCCGCACTGGCCGGTGCTGATGGTTTCCTTGGCGTTGGCGGCGCCCAGGCCGTCGCCGCGCTGGCGTACGGCGCGGAGGGCGTCCCGGCCTGCGACCTGATTGTCGGTCCGGGGAACGCCTACGCTTCGGCCGCCAAGCGCGTCGTCTTCGGAGACGTGGGCATCGACGCCATTGCCGGTCCGTCGGAGCTGGTAATCGTTGCCGATGCGTCAGCCGACGCGGAACGCATCGCCGCCGACCTGCTGGCCCAGGCCGAGCACGATCCCATGGCCATTCCGGTGCTGGTGAGTGTGTCCGACCGGGTGGTCGACGCCGTCAACGCGGAACTCGAGGCGCAGCTGCGGATCCTGCCAACGGCCGGTGTGGCGCGTCTGGCGCTGGCCAATGGCGGGGCGGTCGTCGTTCACGATGAGTCGGAAGCGATCGACTGTTGCGATGAACTTGCTCCTGAACACCTCCATCTTCAAACCGCGTCGGCGATGGAAATCGCTCCGCGGTTTTCAAACTACGGTGCGTTGTTCATCGGCAGCGACTCGGCGGAGGTGCTCGGCGACTACGGCGCTGGCCCGAACCACGTCCTGCCCACCGGTCGTGCGTCGCGATTCAGCGGCGGGCTGTCGGTGTTCACGTTCCTGCGCGTGCGCACCTGGCTTCGTGTGGACGCCGAACATGATTCAGCGCCGTTATACGACGATACCGCCTGGCTGGCACGCATCGAGGGGCTCGAGGCCCATGCCCGCGCCGCCGAATTGCGCCTGGCGAGTCGCCAGGCACGGGTCACTTGATCCGTTCGTAGGTCGCGAACGAGACGCCGGTCGTTTTCCCGCTGCTATCGGCCCGCATGTAGATCACCGCGATCGTGTTGCCGTCAGGCGAGAGTACGTTGGTCAGCACCTGGGTCACCCGGCCATCCCGCTTGTTGATGATCTCGTTCACCCGATCGTCGACGACCCGGACGGAGGTATGGGTGGTGCCACGGCTGCCGTTGACCGGCATGTCCTTTCCGTCGAAGTCCGTCGTATACCACCAGGACGAAGTGTCGCCTTTTGCACTTACCGATGTCACCGTGATCTTCATCCCCTTCGCGCCTAACGGCTCGTAGGTCATGATGTTGCTCTGCGGCGCGGGGGCGTCGGACTTGAGCTTCCACTGTCCGAAACGCGGATTGGTCGCCTGCCCGCCAGCGGAATCCACGCCGCCGAGGGCGAGGATGGCAACAATCGGTGCAATGCGCTTCCAGGTCATGGCTTCGCTCCAGTAGAAGTCGTCCGAGCCCAATTATAGCGTTGCCGGGCTATCCGGTCAGGTCCGCCAGCGGAGGAGACAGCAAACCCTCCCTTGAGCGGCCGTGCGGGTCCTGTGTCGCGCGGATCGATTGCACGAGGTCGAGCGCCGTTCCCTCGAAGGGAGGAAAGGCACGAGACGATTCGCCTAACGGTGTGATGCGGTCGCCCCATCGCAGCAGCAGTGCCCCGAACGTAAGGCCCGCGCCAAAGCCCGGCATCAGGACGAGCGCTCCCGGCTTGATCCGGCCATCGTTCAACGCCTCGACCAGGCTGACCGGCACCGTCGCCGCGCTCATGTTCCCGAACTTGTGCACCGTGACCATCACGCGGTCCATGGGAATTCCCGCGTACTTTGCCACCGCCTCGATAATGCGCAGGTTCGCCTGGTGCGGCACCACGAGGTCGACGTCATCGGCCATCACGCCGGCCTGGGCAAGCACCTTTGCCGAAGCCTCGCTCATCCCCTTCACGGCGCGCTTGAAGATGACCTGGCCGTCGAAGTCCCACAGCGTATCGCCTAACGTCACGTCTCGCCCGGCGTACCCGCACCCGATACCGCGCACGCGCAAACTGGCCCGGGCCTCGGCGTCGCAGCCGAGGACCGATGCCAGCACGCCGGTCTCCTGGTCCGTGGCCTGGAGCACGACGGCGGCGGCCCCGTCACCGAACAGCACGGCCACGTTCCGGTTGCTCCAGTCCATGTACCGGCTGATCAACTCGACGCCAATGACGACCGCGTTGCGCACGACGCCCGTCCGGATCATCGACGTCGCGGTCGACAGTCCGTAGAGAAAGCTCGTGCAGGCGGTATTCACGTCCATCGCGGCGGCACGGGTTGCGCCGAGGAGTGCCTGGACGCCGGACGCGCTGTTCGGCACCGCTTCCTCGTTGCTGCAGCCGCCGTAGATAATGAGGTCCACGTCGGCGGCATCGAGTCCGGCGCAGGCGAGGGCACGAGCCGATGCCAGCGTCGCCATCTCGATCGCGCTGACGTGCGAGATCCGGCGCTCCTTCATGCCGGTGCGCGTGGTGATCCATTCATCCGACGTGTCGAGGAACGTGGAGAGATCCTCGTTGGTCAGGACGGCCGGAGGGAGGCCGTTGCCCCAACCGGTGATTGTCGCGAAGGGCATGGCGGGGGAAGCTGGTGACTGGGTTATTGAGTATGCGATGGAACCGGCAGAAATGGGGGTGGTAGAAGCAAGCGCCAAGACCAGGCTGGCGGCCGCGCTGCTCACCCCTTCACGTCACTCCAATGCGCCCTGCGACATTCGGTGGCTGTCTGCTCCTCGTGACTCTCGCGTGCAGCAACCCGAGCGAGCCTGATCGGATATCGACGCTCCAGACGGACAAGACGTCGTACATCGCGGTCGACGATCCCGATCCCCGGTTCGACCATTCAGTCACGGTCATCGTGAAGC
>CBIHMX010000282.1:0-4452 GCA_966211115.1 uncultured Gemmatimonadaceae bacterium
CTGCACGTTGGCGGACAGCGCCGACATGTGCACGCCAACGTGCAGCCCGAGCAGTGCACCCCACAGCGGAAGTGCGGTCCTGATCGTGCCCACCAGCATGTCGTCGACCTGCGTCGCGGTGTGCGCGGCCATGCGCGTCAGACGCGTCACGACTGCCCGGCGAATCGCAAGGCTCACCAGTACGCCGACAACGAGTCCGATGGCCGCAGGCACTACGTCGAGTAGCGTTGCCATCATCCCAGCTCTGTAGTAGCGGACTAGTCAACTTATCACGACGAGCGGCTGATGCGGCTTTCCGGACGCATTGCATTTCTCGCCGCGACGTGAGGCGGTGTTCTTACGGATGTGTCCGGCTCGCCGCCGAAGTGCTGTCGCGCGTTGCAGATCGAGGGACAAAGCCGAGCGCCGGCAGGCGCTTTGACAGCACGTCGGCCACGGCGCGATGTCCCGCTGCCGTCCAATGCCCGTCACGAACGAAGTACAGCTCCTGGCGGTCGGGCCGGGCGCGCAGTTCCGCCGTCATGTCGATCCACGGCACACCCGCTTGCTTCGCGGCGTTGTCCATGACGAGAGCCGATGGGAGAGGTGAACCATCTCCGGCAATGACCTGTGCCTTGCCCGTCGTGTAGAGAAGTACGATCGGAACCCCCATCGCCTGGGCTTCGCGGGCAAGGAGGACGATCAATCGTGAGGTGCGCTCTGCATCGGCAGGAGAGAAGTCCTCACCCCACATCGCCGCCACGCCACCAAGGAGGCCCGCGCGCATTCCAGCGTACGAGAGCGATTCCGAGATGAGCGTCAGCACGTGCGACTTCCGCTTCAGGGCATGGATGGCGTTGACCACCCTGGCCGCCACGGTGATGCTCAGCTCTTCCTGATTCTCCTCGGTGACGGAATCGGGCGCCACATCCGGTCCGGCTTCCTGCAGCAGTGCTCGAGCATGCGGTGAATACCGATTGATCTTGAAGTCGTTGACGGAGAGGAACTGAACCACGATGACGTCCGGGTCGACCTCCTTTCCACGCTTGCGCAGCCAGAAAATCTCGTCGACGGTGCCGTATCCCGGCACGCCGGCATTCACGACCTGGACGTCCGCATGCCGGTACATCCCGGCGAGGATCTCCTGGAGCCGCACGGAATACGTTTCATCGTCGAGGACCCCGAATCCGAAGGTCTGCGAGTCCCCCATCATCAGCATTCGGAACGTGTTTGGCTTTCTCGGGCGTGGTCCGGGCCCACGCACGCCGAAATCACTGATCTGGACGGGAGCGCGGAATTCCGCCCGTGAAATCGTCCCGGTAAATCCGGGCGTCAGCACACGAAACCCGTCATCCCCGTCCGTGAACAGGCCGGCCGGAATCGTTGGAAAGACCTGCGGCTTGAGGATGCGGAGCGCCACTTCCGACAGCCCCAGTGCGATCGTCGTCGAGACCACCAGAAGCAGCAGTGGTACTCCCAGCCGGAACCCTAACGAGCGCCTCTGTGCGGCGATCACGCGGCCGCCTGACTGGTGGAGCTCACGTCAGAAGATCGAATAGATGAATGGGGCCAGCGCCGAGCCCTGGGCGAAGATCAGCAGTGTGCCGACGAGGAACATCACCACGATGATCGGCAACAGCCACCACTTCTTCCGCTCCCGCAGGAATGCCCACAATTCGCCGATCATGTCCACTCCCCGTTCGTGTCAGAACTGTCGTTCGAGATTGCTGCGACGACCGGGACCGGTGCCGCGTGTCACCCAATAGCTGCCATCAACCGGCCGTCGCACCATCGGGTCGCGCCCGAGCATCCTCATGACGATGCCGATCGGAGTGATCACGAGAAAGAACGTAATCCCCATGAAAACCGGTGTAGTCACCCTGGACATCAGCAGCGCAAGCCCCATCCAGCTCCGATACACGGGACCGAGGCGAGCCGGAACGAAAAGGCCCGCAAGTACCAGGCCCACGCCTGTGCCGACGAGAACCCGGGCAAGAAGGTCGTGGCCGCGCCAGATGAGGATCGCGGACAACAGGATGAACGCCATCCCCACCGAGAGGCCGAACTTCCGCCCTTCGGTTTCGGTCAGTCGGCCGTGAGCCGGTTTTTCCACTCGCCCGCCTCCTTCCATTCCGGTTGGTCCGTTTTACGCAGCACGTAGCGCCCCAGTACGAGATAATCAATTCCGGTGCGCATGAAACAGCGGTATGCATCTTCCGGGCTGCAGACGATTGGTTCACCACGGACGTTGAACGAAGTATTGACGAGCACGGCGCACCCCGTCAGGCGCTCGAAAGCGGACAACAGTGCGTGGTACTCGGGATTCGTTTCCTCATCTACCGTCTGTATCCGCGCCGAGTAATCGATATGTGTTACCGCCGGAATGTCGGACCTCGGCACGTTGAGCTTGTCGATTCCCCACAGGTGCCTGGTCGCGTCGGACAGGGGAATGCGACGTTCCTCACGAACCGGCGCGACCAGGAGCATGTACGGCGAGTCGCGATCCAGTTCGAAGTACTCGTGCACTCGCTCTCGCAAGACACTTGGCGCGAACGGGCGAAAGCCTTCCCGGAACTTGATCTTGAGGTTCATCTGCGCCTGCATCTCCGGATTCCGCGGATCGCCAAGGATGCTTCGAGCGCCAAGGGCGCGCGGACCAAACTCCATGCGGCCGTTGAACCATCCGACCACATGACCCTCGGCCAGGACCGCAGCCATGCGCGGGGCCACGGCGTCCGGTTCCAGTTTCTCGAACGGAGCACCGAATTGCTCGAGGACCGCCTCGATTTCGGTGTCATGGAACCGCGGACCCAGGTACGCGCCGTGCATGCCATCGCGCCCCGGTGTGACCGTGCGCTTCGCGGAAAAATGGCGGTGCCACGCCAATTGTGCCGCACCCAGGCTTCCTCCGGCATCACCGGACGCTGGTTGGATCCAGATATCCTCGAACGGCCCTTCGCGGAGAATACGACCGTTGCCCACACAGTTCAGCGCCACGCCGCCCGCCAGGCAAAGTCGGGGTAGCCCGGATTCTCGATAGGCAGACCGTGCCATGCGCAGGATCACTTCCTCGCACACATCCTGCACCGACCTGGCGAGATCCATTTCGCGCTGCGTAAGGAGCGACTCCGGCGCACGAGGCGGCCCACCGAACAGCTCACTGAACCGATCATTGGTCATCGTGAGCCCGGACAGGTAATTGAAGTAACTCTGGTCCATGGTAAAGGACCCGTCTTCCTTCAGGTCGATCAACCGATCGAGGATTGCCTGCACATAACGCGGCTCACCATACGGGGCGAGTCCCATCACCTTGTATTCGCCGGAGTTTACCCGGAAACCGGTGTGATAGGTGAACGCCGAGTAGAGCAAGCCGAGGGAATCCGGCCAGTGCATTTCGCGCACCAGCTCGAGATCATTGCTTCGGCCGATGCCGATGGAAGCCGTCGCCCATTCACCGACGCCGTCGATGGTGAGGATCGCCGCGTCCTCGAACGGCGATGGATAGAACGCGCTGGCGGCATGGGCCTCGTGGTGTTCCGAAAAGAGCAGTGTGCCCTTCCACCCAAGGGCATCGCGAATTTCCCGCTCGATGAACAGCTTTTCCTTGATCCAGAGCGGACCGGCCATGACGAACGAGCGGAACCCTCGCGGCGCGACCGACAGGTACGTCTCGAGGATACGCTCGAACTTGAGCAGTGGCTTGTCGTAGAAGGCGACGCAGTCCACATGGTCGAGTGTCAACCCCGCCTCTTGCAGGCAGTACTCGACGGCCCTCGACGGAAACGCTGAGTCGCCCTTGCGTCGCGTGAACCGCTCCTCGGATGCGGCGGCGACGATCTTACCATCGCGGAGCAGGCAGGCCGCGCTGTCATGGTAGAACGCCGAAATCCCGATGATGCTCATCGGCCCGGCGGCCTCGCGACCGCTGCTCGTGGGACTCAAGTCGGTTGCCTGTACCTGATTACGAGGCGCCAAGGAAAGGCGGATGAGTCGATGCGACTATCTCTGCCCGCGCTGAATGTTAAGCGGTGGCGGTTGTACCGGGCGTGTCGCACAGGCGACATTCGTTCGGTAACCGTGCCGGCGCTCGCGTCGCTGCCTGTCCACCTGCCACCCATCGACCGTGGAACAACTGGCACCGACCGCGGAAGGCATCTCCAAGGAGCTGCAGTATGTGCTCCTGTTGTTCGTGTTGTTCGTACTGCCGCGCGCTCTTCAGCGATATCGCCTGCCGTCGGCGATCACGTGCGTCGTGCTGGGCGCCATCTCGGGCATCACGTTCAACCTCTTTGTCGGGGACGCGGCGGTGACGCTGATGTCCACGCTGGGCATCGTCTCCCTGTTCCTGTTCGCCGGACTCGACGTCGAATTCCACGAGCTTCAGCGTAACGCCCGGATCCTGTCGCAACACATCATGATCCGCTTCGCGCTGCTCGTAGCTGTGACCTGGGCTGCGCTGCTCGCGCTGCGCCT
>CBIHMX010000283.1:0-4432 GCA_966211115.1 uncultured Gemmatimonadaceae bacterium
TTCATCACCCTGGCGCCGCACAATGCGGCGTAATGGTCGAACATCTCGAATCCCGGTTCGGCGATCAGCAACGACGAGCCGGGGGCGAGGTAGGCACGGCAGCAGCGGTCAATGACGTCATCGGCACCGGCCGACACGAAGACCTGCTCCGGTTCGACATCGAAACGCGCGGCGAGCCTGGTCTCGAGCGGTCGCGCGTCCGGGTAACGACGGAAGAGTTCCGTGCCACCCTCTTGAATGGCCGCGAGTATCAGCTCGGCGGCGGCCGGCTGTCCCTCGTTGGCGTCGAGGCGCAGCGTTACGCTGGCCGGCAGCGGTGCGCGCTGATACGCTCGGAGCGTTTCTACTCGTGAGGCGGGTGCGGTCATGGGACGATCTGGGAGAGGGTGGAAACCACGACGTCTGTTCCGCCAGCCGCCTTGATCGCGGGTATGACGTGTGGCAACGCATCGCGGGGCACGGCGGCCTTCACGGCGTAACTGCCGTTGCCATACAGCGGCGAGATGGTGGGACGTCGCATGGCCGGCAGCACCGCGACGACACGTTCGAGGCACTCCGACGAGGCGTTGACCTCGAGCATCACCCGCCGGCGGGCTTCGAGCACGCTTCGAAGCAGCAGCGCCACGTCCTCGATGCGGCGGCGCTTCTCTGGTCGTTGCCATGCAGCCGGACTCGCGTAGAGCCGGGTCGACGACGTCATGAGGGTGTCGACCACCGCCAGGTTATTCGCGCGCAGCGTGGCGCCAGTGGCCGAGCAATCGACGATGACGTCGGCATCCTCCGGCGGAAACACCTCGGTGGCGCCGTACGACCGTACGACCTCGGCGTCGATGCCGCGATCAGTGATCCACCGTCTCGTCAGGCACTCGTATTCGGATGCGATGACCAGATGCCTGATGGGGAGCCGCCCACGATCGAGCATCGCCATGGGAGCGGCGGCGACGATCTCGACCCGGTCGAGCCCCGTATCGAGGACCTCGACCACATTCGCGGAGAGCTCGGCAACCCAGTCGGCGCCGGCAAATCCCATGTCGCGGCTGCCATGCCCGAGCATCTCGACGATGTTCTGCGGCTTGAGGACCTTGGCTTCGGTTCGTTCGAGACGAACACTGGGTCGGTACCCCCGCGCGCTGGGCACGACCTGGACGCCTCCGTCGGCGAGGAGATCGAGTACGGCGCGTTCCATGCGGCCTTTGGGCAGTCCAATTCTCAGGGTGTCGTTCATTGCGGGCAGTGGACGGTGGGCAAGCACAAACAAAAAACGCCGGCTGGGAAGCCGGCGTCGTGGTGTTCTGACTAACGTGTCGTTGGTGTCAGTCTAGTCCGCGCGCGAGCTCCCCCAGGTCGGGTGGGCGTGATGGAAATGGTGGCGCGCGGTGTGATTCAGCATGGGCGAGGATTCTACCGACCTCGGTTCCTGGTTCGCAAGTCCAAACGCCAAAGACCGAAGGGCCGAATAGCGGCGGTAAACACGCTGGCTGACCCGTGCGTAAATCCATATCGTCCATGGTCGTACGGAATCGCTTCGACCTCACGATCTCACGACCTCCCGATTCCCGATTCCCGATTCCCGGTTCACCACGCCCATGCGCACCAGACTTCCCGCCCTCGTCGCAAGCCTCCTGATCACCGCCACTGCCGGTGCGCAATCTGCCGTCACCGAGACCCGCGATCCTCGCCAGCAGCAGGATGCTGATTTCGCGAAGTCATTCGCGCAGTGGACCACCGAGCCTCGTTATGGCAGCCCCCTCGTGGACCACCTTCCGAAGGTCGCCGGCATCCCGTCGCCGAAAGACGTCCTCGGCTACCACATCGGGCGTCCGAAGACGCTGACCTACTACGCCGATGCGCTGAAGTACTATCGCGCGCTCGAAAAGGCAGCGCCGGGCAAGGTGAAGATCGAGACTATCGGGCGCTCTGACGAAGACCGGGAACTCGTGATCGTCTGGATCTCGTCCGAAGCCAACATGCGGAACCTCCAGCGCAATCGCGACAACCTCGCACGCATCGCCGATCCGCGCGGGCTGAGCGAGTCACAGGCCAACCAGCTCATCGCCAACACGAAACCGCACTACCACCTCATGGGTGGGCTGCATAGCGGCGAAGTGGGCCCGTCGGAAATGCTGATGGAGCTTGCCTACCGACTGGTGGCCGAGACCTCGCCGTTGATCAACCAGATCCGCGAGAACGTGTACGTCTCGATCACGCCACAGGCGGACCCGGATGGTCGCGACCGCAACGTCGACTGGTTCTACCGGAACCAGGACATGGCCGCGTCAGGCACGCCGGCGCCGAGTGGTCGTGGAGGGGGCGCCAGCGTTCCGTACTGGGGCAAGTACGTGTATCACGACAACAATCGCGACATCAACCTGTCGCAGAAGTCGATGCGCGCGATCACGGATTGGTATTTCACCGCCAAGCCGCCGATCATGCACGACCTGCACGAGTCGCTGCCGCTGCTCTACACCTACAGCGGCGGACCGCCGCAGAATCCGAACCTCGATCCCATTCTTTTTGGTGAACTCTCGTTCTTCGCGAACTGGGAGCTGTCGCAGATGACGAAGTGGGGGATGCCGGGCGTGTACACGCACGCGTTCATGGACGGCTGGTCGCCGGGATACCTCGGTTCCGTCTCGTACAATCACAACGGCATGATGAAGATGTACGAGACGCAATCCGGCAGTGACTTTGCCGACAGTGTCGCGAACGCGCCGAAGAGCACGACGGCCCGCGCGGACACCGCCTCCGACTCGACCGCGGCCGCGGCCGGCACCGGACGCGGTGGACGTGGCGGCCGAGGTGGTGGGGCGGCTGCGGCTGGAGGTGGTCGTGGCGCGGGTCGCGGCGGCGCTGGACCAGTGCCAACCGGTCGTGGCGGCGGGCAGCCCCGCGAGTGGTATCGCGGCATTCCGGTGCCGGACAGCGCGTCGCAGAAATTCTCGAGGCGGAACAACACGAACTACATGCAGACGGCGGTGCTCTCCTCGTTGCAGCTCACGTCGATGTTCCCGAACCTCGTAGTGCAGAACTTCTACGTGAAGACGAAGAACTCCATGGAGTCGGGTCGCAACAACGCGCCGCATGGGTACGTGGTTCCGGTGCAGCGCGACATGACGAAGGTCGTGACGCTGGTCAACGTGTTGCGCGCGCAGGGCATCGAGGTCGGCACGCTCAACGCGCCGCTGACACTCGACAGCGTGACGTATGCGGCGGGTTCCTATGTCGTGAAGCTCGACCAGCCGTACGGCCGCCTCGCCAAGAACCTGCTCGAGAAGCAGGACTATCCTGATCCCGCGCTGCGCACGTACGACGACTCGGGCTGGTCGATGGGCTTCGCGTTCAACGTCGAGGTGAAGGAGATCGACGACAAGGCGATCCTGAACGCCGCGACGACACCGGTGAGAACGGCGGTTGCCCATGGCACCGTGGCGGGAACCGGCACCGCCGCCCTGGCCGTTGCGCACTACGGCTCGAACAACATGGTCGCGTTCCGGTATCGCCTGCGGAACGTGCCGATGAAGGTGGCGGAGACGGCGTTCACCGCCGATGGCGTCACGTATCCGGCCGGCTCGTTCATCATCACCGGTTCGTCCGCCATGCAGGCCGTGCGAGCCGCGGTGGATTCGTTAGGCCTGACGGCCGGCGCACTGGCGTCGGTCCCGACCGTGACCACGCACGACGCCGATGTGCCGCGCATCGCGATCTACTCGCAGTGGCAGGGGACGCAGGAACTCGGCTGGTACCGGCATGCGTTCGACCAGTTCGGCATTCCCTTCGAACTGATCTACAAGGAACGGGTCGTGAAGGGGAACCTGAAGGCGGATTATGACGTCATCGTCATGGCCGCGCAGAATGTGACGCGTACGCAGATCATGGCGGCGCCGTCGTCGCGTCCGCAGCCGTACAAGCGCACGGACAAGCTCAAGTTCCTGGGCGCATACGGCGAGACCGACGACATGACCGGCGGCTTTGGCCAGGCGGGCGTCGACGCGTTCGAGGCATTCCTCGAAGCCGGCGGGACGCTGATCACCACGCTCCAGGCGACGCGGTTCCCCATCGAGTTCGGCTTTGCCGGATCGGTCGACACCGAGTCGCTGACCGGCGTGAACGCGCAGAAACCGCTGGTGACGGCCGAGATCAAGAAGGCTGATCACCCGGCCTTCTATGGCTACGAGAAGTCGATCTTTCCGATGAAGTTCGGGCAGGGTCAGCAGGTGTTCCGCGTCGGAGTCGCCGACCAGGACAACATCCTCGCGGCGTTCGTCGGTGGCGAAAATTCGGTGCTCTCCGGACTGATGGTCGGTGCGGACAACATCAAGAACCGGGCGTTTGCGATGGACATCCCCGAGGCGTACCACGGCAAGGGACGCGTCCTGATGTTCGCGAACAATCCGATCTATCGCTGGCAGAACCACGGCGAGTTCAACATGGT
>CBIHMX010000284.1:0-4422 GCA_966211115.1 uncultured Gemmatimonadaceae bacterium
CCTCCGCACGTGCCTGCAGGACTTCGCCCGAACGGCGCACGAAGGGGCGCATCGGCTCAAGCGGGGCGGCCACCTCACCGCGGTACCGCTCGAGGAAACGTCGGCGTCCATCGACGCCGCGGTCGACCAGCTCTTCGAACAGGAATGGGTCCGCAGTGTGATGACCCTGTCACTCGAACGGCTTCGGCTCGAGTGCGAGTCTTCCGGGCGACAGCGGACCTATGACGTCTTCGTTGCGCACGACGTAGACGGCGCCGATGACAATCCTCGTTATGCCGATCTCGCCGGCCGGTTCGGTCTGCCTGTCACGCAGGTCGCCAACTACCTGCACTGGGCGCGGGGACGGTTCCGCGGGCACGTCCTCGACACCCTGCGGTCGCTGACCGGCTCGGACGCCGAGTTTCGTGAGGAAGCGCGGGCGTTGCTGGGTCGTGAGGCGTGACGCACCTGACGGATGCCGCCATCGAGCGGCTTCGTGAGGCGGTGGACCGTCCCGATGCCGGGGAACGATATGACATACATGAGCTGATCGGTCGGGGCGGAATGGGTGCCGTCTACCGGGCGACGGACCGCACGCTGCAGCGTGACGTCGCTCTGAAAGTGCTTCCGGCCGAAGTCGATCAACACGAACTGGTGCATCGCCTCGAGCGGGAGGCGCGGGTGCTGGCGTCGCTGGAGCATCCCGGGATCGTCGCCGTTCACGACGCCGGTTCGCTGGCCGACGGCCGGCCGTACTACACCATGCGACTCGTTCGCGGTCGCCGGCTGGACGAGCAGGTCAGAGAGGAAGGCCGCGGGCAGCGGCTCCGTCGTTTCCTGTCGGTCTGCGATGCGGTGTCCTTCGCCCATTCGCGAGGGGTGATTCATCGCGATCTCAAGCCATCGAACGTGATGGTCGGCGCCTTCGGGGAAGTGGTCGTCCTCGACTGGGGTGTGGCGAAAGTGACCGGTGAGAGTTCGGTCGATTCATCGGTCGCGGTTTCTGCGTCCGACGACCGGACGGGCGACGGTGTGGCGATAGGAACTCCCGGGTTCATGGCTCCGGAGCAATTGTCCGGAGACCGCACCGCCGTGGACGCGCGCGCCGACGTGTACAGCCTCGGCATCCTCCTCCGCGACCTGCTCGGCGCCGACCATGTTCCAGCGGCGCTCAGGGCGATCGTCACGCGCGCGACGGCGGAGCGTGTGGGTGAACGTTACGGGAGCGTCGATGCCCTGGCCGCCGACGTGCGTTCGTGGCTGGATGGCCTGCCAGTGTCGGCCCACTCGGAGAGTGTCCTGGAGAAGGCGGCGCGGTTTTACCGCAGGAACCGGCCGCTGATCCTGCTGCTTCTCGCGTACCTGACGATGCGGCTGTTCATTCTGTGGTGGCGTGGCGTGTAATGACCCGGCCGTTCGCCACCTAATCCGTTTGTGACGACGCTTCGCGCACGATCCTTACTTCAATGGAGCACGACAGATGAACAAGCCGGTGCTTGGACTCCTCGCTGGTGGAGTCCTGGGTGTTTTCGACGGATTGACGGCACTCGTGTCCGCGCCCGAAGTGGCGCCACAAATCGCCGGAATCGTTGCCGGATCGATGGGCAAGGGCCTGATCGCCGGCATCCTGATCGGCTGGTTCGCGAAAAAGGTGAACAACCTCGCGTACGGGGTCCTGTTCGGTCTGGCCATGGGTGCGCTGTTCGCGCTGCCCATCGCCATGATGCCTAACGGGCCGACGGGCGAAGTCTATTTCTGGGAGATCCTCATCCCCGGTTCACTGGTCGGCTTGATCGTGGGATATCTCACCCAGAGATACGGAGCTCGAGTACCCGCGAAAGCGACGGGATAATCAGGGCCTTGCGGTGGTTGGAAGCGTGTACCGCTGGAGATACTGGAGGTCGTCCTCGTCGAGCCTGACGAGGTAGAGCGAGCTGGCACCGAAGCCGACCAGTTTGGTGCGCGCCGGCAGTTCGACACGCTCGAACAGTTTTCCGCCGGCGTCGATGATGTCATAGAGCGGAGGCCGGCCGGCGGCGGTCATCCGCTGGATCCAGAGCATACCGTCAGGAGCGTACGTGCCGGTACCCTTGTAGGGCGGCAGGAAATCCGGCCACTCTTTGGGCGGCGTATAGGGCCTGCGCATGAGTTCCATGGTCGATCCACCACCGCGATTGTAGCGCATCGCCATCGACGGTGCCGATCGTTCCTTCTCATGCTCTTTCTTCAACGCGTCGTTGACACGAACGCGTTCGTATGGGATCGGTGAATGCTCCGTGACGCTTCCGTCGGTACCGAGGTTATTCACGCGATACGGATCGGGTTCAACGAACGTTATGCGTCCAGACGGTGCAACCAGCCAATGCTCCCAGACAGGCCAGGCCGCCATACTCGGGCTGGATACTACGCCTGCGCCCGCAATCACGCGGCGTGAGGGATCTTTACGGAGCGGAACGAGGGCAACCGTGTCGCGTTTCTTCGTGTAGAAGTCGAGTCGCTCGATCGCGTAGTGATCGGTTAGCTCCGGCGTACCGTTTGCACCGATGCGGATGGGTTGCGCCTGGCCGAAGAGATATCGGCTTCCATTCGCGAAGCGCACGTGGAATTGCCGAATTCGCGCCAGCCCCGAGTCTGTCTCGATTTCCGCGGGATCGAAGAACCCCCCAGGCTTTCCATCGGGCTGTATGATCATGAGGCGGTTCCCCGCGGCATCCTGCAGCAGGGTACTATCGCCCGGCAGCGCGAACAGGAGCCTGGGCCATTGGTACTCGCCGGGCCCCTGACCATTCCGGCCGATCACCGTCGCCGTACCGGCGCGAAAATCGATCAGCTTGACGTTCAGTTCACGCGCGTCCACGGCAATGACGCGGCCGTCACTCAGCTCTCGTACTGAGCCGATATCCGTAAACGGCTCGGCGAATTCGACTTGTGGCTTCGAGAGCGTACGCGTCGGCGGTTGTTGCGCGAACGCGATGGGCGCCAGGGTGAGCGACAGCGACGCCGACAGGAGGCTATGACGCATGACGAACTCCGTGCTGATCCAACCACAATCCCGCAGTTTCCTGAAAATTGCGCAAGTAGCCTCCGCATCACCTCAGCCCACGATCCAGCAGGCCACCGTCCCCCGCTCACCTGCGTATCCAGTAAAGCAACTGCTTTTATTCGCGGAAATTCGCAAAATCCGCGACAACTCGGTCCTCATTCAGTTGACCCACCGCGAAAATCCGCCCCGATCCCCGACTACTCGGTCCTACAGTTGACCCACCGCGAAAATCCGCCCTTAAATCGCGAAAACTGCAGTACTCAACAAATTTCTCCACCAGAGCACGTGCAAACGTTCAGGAAAACCGTGTCGAAAGGTTTTTCTTGACCCGATTGCCGGTCGAGATATATTCGCACTCCGCTTTCGTGACGGGTTTGCGATTGCGGAATGCGTTCCGGTGAGACGTCATCGTAACGTGGCATTTCGAAAGTTCGAATCGAAATGCGGGTTGTGAGGTCGCTGGACACAACTGAAGTCTCGCGGGCTGCGGGACACCTGAGTCGAACCCGTTCGACGAGGGCAAGATGATTGACGTGACTGACACTCCGGTGTCGGCGCCTCGATCCAACTCGTCAATCACCGCCCGCGGAAATGCCCCCGCCGACGATGCGAAACCCATCTTCCGCGGGGGCTCTTCTTTTTACTTCAGCCTGCGCGGATTTGGGGGTCGGCCGGATGTGAACGGATTGCGCCGCGGGTCAACAGACGGAGAAACGAGTTGCCGCGAATCAGGCGAATTTTCGCGGAGGTGTCGGCGCAGGGACGGTTCAGCAAATGTTAAGGGGTCTTGAACGAGCAGATTTGTCTGTGATGCGCGGGCGCAATAGATCGCCGGTACGTCGGCTAGCCTCATCTGCTTAACGCCGCGCCGCCGGACGTCGTCCTCCCTGCAAGCCTGGCCGCACCAACAACCAGGTAACAGAACAGCACGGAGGTTGCTCGTTATGCGTTCGTCACGAATGGCAGTGAATTCGCTGGCTGCGGCGTTGTTCATCGTGGTTGGTGCCACTCCATTGATGGCACAGGGTCCTGCCCGTCGTCCGGTACTGCGTGACCGCGTCGAGGATGTGCGCGACAGGCGCGAAGACCGGCGGGATCGATTGGAATATCGGCGGGATCGGCGCGAGGATCGGCGCGACCGGCTCGAAGACCGCCGCGACGCTCTCCCTAACGGCGGGCTGCGGGACAGGCTCGAGGATCGGCGGGACCGGCGTGAGGACGTCCGCGACCGGCTCGAAAACCGGCGTGATCGACGCGAAGACATCCGCGACCGGCTCGAAGACCGGCGCGACCGGCGTCACCTCATCCCACCGCGCCGCCGCTAGCCCGGAAAGAAACGGGGTCAGACGCTCTTTTTGCAAAACGGGGTCAGACGCCGTTTTGCAAAAAGAGCGTCTGAC
>CBIHMX010000285.1:0-4421 GCA_966211115.1 uncultured Gemmatimonadaceae bacterium
CATCTTCCACGTCTCTGACCTGCATTTCGGGCAGCCGTGTGATCCCGACCTGATCGAGGCGATCGAGTCGCACGTGCAGGACGGGCAGTACGAGGTCGTCGCGGTGAGTGGCGACCTGTCGCAGCGCGCGCGGGCCGGCGAGTTCCAGCGGGCGAAGGCATTTCTCCGCGATGCGGCCAGGGTCAGCGCGGTGATCACCGTGCCGGGGAACCACGACGTCACGTGGTGGCGATCACCGCTCCACGTGCGTGGTGAAGACGCGATCTACGCGAAGTACCGTCATTACATCGACTACGACCTCGAGCCGGTGCTGCGTGTGCCGGGCGTGACGCTGGTGGGACTGAACACGGCGCAGGGCGTGAGTCATCGCACGTTGACCTGGAACATGCGCGACATCTCCATCATCGGTGACCTCCGGCGCCGGCAGATCGAGCGGGCGCATGCGGAGTTCACGAGCTCACCACCTGGTGACGCACGGGTCATCGTCATGCACCACAATCCCGTGAAGGGCGAGCTGTCCCAGCGACACGGCCTCAAGAACACGCGCCGGATACTCGGGGCGTTCGCGCGGATCGGCGTTGACGCGGTACTCTGCGGTCACGATCACCAGGAAGCGATCCACTTCGTCGAGCACACGAAGCGGGGGACCGTGATCTCGACGGCCGGTACGGTTTCGAACCGATCTCGTGGGGGAAGACCGTCGTCGGTCAATGTGCTCACGATTTCGCCCGTCAGCATCGAGGTGCGAACGCTTGTCTGGGTGGCAAGGAGCCGGGAGTTCACCGAGGGACCGGTGAAGGAATTTTCCCGGAACCGTGATTAAGCAGCGACCTCACCTGAGTCGTAGATTCCCGCCATGCCTCGCACCTTCCTGACCGTCCTCGCCGCCGCCGCCCTTGCCGGCGCGAGCTGGATCGGGGTGCGCGGGCTCGATCCGGTGCCGCCACTGGGCCGGTTGCTCGATCCGGTCAATGGTGTCTGGGGCGCAACGCGTGACGACCTCCGGGGTGACGCGGATGCCAGGATACCGAACCTGTCGGCGTCCGTCGACGTTCGCTACGACCGGCGCGGAGTGCCGCACATCTTTGCCGCCACGGAAGCCGACGCGATCCGTGCGTTAGGCTTCGTGGTCGCGCGGGACCGGTTGTTCCAGCTCGAGGCACAGGCGCGAGCGGCATCGGGACGGCTGACCGAATGGGCCGGCGCCGTGGCGCTCGAGGCGGACCGGGAAATGCGGCACCTCGGACTGCCGGCGTCCGCGGAGCGAAATGCCGCCGCCCTCGTCGCGGGATCGCGGGCGCAGGTGATCCTCGATGCGTACACGGACGGCGTGAACGCGTGGATCGATGCCATGCCACCGTCCGACCTCCCCGTGGAGTACCGGCTGCTGGGCGTGATGCCGGAGCGATGGGCGCCGGTGAACACGATGCACCTGTTCGCCCGAATGGGCTGGACCCTGGCGTACAACAACAACGAGCGCACGCAGATGGCGGTAGCGGCGCTCGTCGGACAGGACGCGGCCGCGGCGTTGTTCCCGGTGCATTCGCCGATCGTGGAGCCTATCGAGCCTAACGGTGATGGCGCACCGAGGTTCGACTTCCGGCCCATTCCCGCGCCGGGGGCTTCCGATTCGGTTGCGAAACGGATCGCGTCGGTGCTCCCGGCGCTGCCTGACGACGGTGACGCGCGCGGCAGTTTCGCCAGCAACAACTGGGCGGTCTCGCCACGCCGGACGGCCGCCGGAAAGGCGCTGCTCGCGGGCGACCCGCACCTCGACATGACACTGCCCAGCCTGTGGTACGAGGCGCACATCGTCGTGCCGGGCGTGCTCGACGTCTACGGTGTCACGATACCGGGCGCGCCGGGCATCATCATCGGCTTCACGCGCGACGTCGCCTGGTCGTTCACCAATACCGGCGCGGACGTGCTCGATCTCTACGCCGAAACCGTCGATGACGCGAACGATCCCCGGAAATACCAGCTCGACGGGGAGTGGAAGAACATCGAACTCCGCACCGAGGTGTACCGCGGCACGTCGGGTGAACAGATCGCCGTCGACACGCTGCGCCTGACGCACCGCGGCCCGATGTCGAAGGATGCATCGGGTCGATGGTTGTCGATGCGATGGATGGTCCTGCAGCCGGAACTCGACCAGACGGTCTTCCTGAACGCGGCGCGCGCAACGACCGCACGGGGGTTCCTCGACAGCATGGCAGTGGGCTTTGGCGCGCCGGCGCAGAACATGATCGTCGCCGACCGCCGGGGCACGATCGGGATCCGCTCGACAGGAAGATTTCCCGTCCGTCCGCCGGGCGCACGCCCGTTCGCGATCCAGGATGGCAGCAGCAGCCGCAATGACTGGCAGGGATACCTGCCCCTGGCGCGTTATCCGCAATCGTTCAATCCCGCGCAGGGATTTCTCGCTTCGGCAAACCAGGCGCCGCTGGATCCGCAGGACCGAAGCGACTACATGGGCATCGACACGGCCTTCGATCCGTGGCGGGCGCTGCGCATCAACAAGCTTCTCCGCGGCGATTCGGCCGTGACGCCGGAGACGATGCGTCGCTGGCAGACGGATCCCGGAAGCGAACGCGCCGAGTCGTTCGTTCCGCTTTTCCTGGACGCCGCGCGGCGGGCCACCGGTGGCGCCAAAACGGTTTCGCTCGACTCGGCTGCGCGCTGGTTGTCGGAATGGGATCGGCGTTACATGCCGGGCGACTCGCACGCGGTGCTGTTCGAGGCTGCGATGCGCCAGTTGTCGTCGCGGACCTGGGATGAGCTCACGGTCGAGAATGGGCGGCGGGTCGCCACGCCCGGCAGCGACATGCTGTTCAACCTCGCGCAGGATACGGCGAGTCCCTGGTGGGATGACCATCGAACCAGCGACGTGACCGAGGATCGCGATTGGATCCTGAACGCATCGCTGGCGGCGGCATACGATTCACTGGTCGCGCGTTACGGGGATCGCGCCGGCGGCGACTGGCGGTGGGGCACGGTCGGCGCTACCCGCATCATGCACTTGTTAGGTCTGGCTGGATTTTCCGAGATCGGCATCCCGGTGCAGGGCGGGCCGTCGACCTTGAATCCCGCCAGCGTGGGCGGCCACGGACCGAGCTGGCGCATGGTCGTGGAACTGGGTGATTCCATCCAGGCATGGGGCACGTATCCCGGCGGCCAGAGTGGGAACCCGTTCAGTCCGCGTTACAAGGACCGCCTGCCCTACTGGCGACGTGGTGAGCTCGACACGCTGTTTGCGCCGCGCGACACGTCCGCGGTCAGCGCGGTCGCGCGCCTGCGGTTGACCCCGGGGATGGCTACGCCGTGAGCATTCTCTTCGGGGTGGTCGTCATTGCAGCCTGTACCTGGTTTGGTGCGCCGACGCTCGGGCCGATCGTCGCCGGCTTCCTGATCGGACTGGCGTGGCCGGAGCGGTCGGTGCGGGTCGCGGCCGCCGCCGCGTTCCTCGCCTGGGGCGGGCTGCTGCTTTTCGGCCTGGTTCGTGGTACGGATGTGTCCGCACTGGCGACGTCGTTAGGCGGGGCGATGAGCCTGCCCGCGTGGGCGATCTTCACCGCCACGCTGCTTTACCCCGTGATCCTCGCCGCCTCGGCGGCCTGGCTTGGCCACGTCATCACGCCGCGACAGTTCTTCTGGTCGAGCAAGAAGAATTACTCCCGGCGCTGACCTTCGCCCTCACCCTACAGCTTCCATGTCGTCAACACGCGACTTCTTCAACATCGACAGCGCCCTTTCCGAAGAGGAACGCGCCATCCGCGACACCATCCGCCGCTGGGTGGACGAGCGCGTCCTGCCCATCATCGGCGATTGTTACGTCGAGGGCCGGTTCCCGAAGGAACTGATCCCGGAGATGGCGGAACTGGGCGTCTTTGGCGCCAACCTCCCCGAGGAATACGGCTGCGCGGGCCTGAACAACGTGTCGTACGGGCTGATCATGCAGGAACTCGAGCGCGGCGACAGCGGCGTCAGGTCGTTCGCCTCGGTGCAGGGCGCGCTGGTCATGTACCCGATCTACGCCTTCGGCAGTGAGGAGCAGAAGCGGCACTGGTTGCCGCGAATGGCGAAAGGCGAGGCGATCGGCTGCTTCGGCCTGACCGAGCCGGACTACGGATCGAACCCCGCGGGCATGATCACGATGGCGCGGCAGGAGAAGGACGGCACGTGGTTGCTCAACGGCGGCAAGATGTGGATCACCAATGGATCGACGGCGAAGGTTGCCGTGGTGTGGGCCAAGACCAACGACGACGCTGATGCGCGATCGATCCGCGGATTCCTCGTCCCTACCGATTCGAAGGGGTTCACCGCGAAGGACCAGAAGGGGAAGCTGTCGCTGCGCGCGTCGGACACGAGTGAGCTCGTGTTCAGCGACGTGCACCTGCCCGCTGATGCCATCCTTCCTGGAT
>CBIHMX010000286.1:0-4418 GCA_966211115.1 uncultured Gemmatimonadaceae bacterium
CTGTACGATCGGTCGGTCACCATCCAGGAGTCGGTGCACGACGTGAAGTTCACGCTGGTGCTGACGCTGGTGCTGGTGGTGATGGTGATTTTCCTCTTCCTGCGCAATCTGTCGGCGACGACGATCCCGAGCCTGGCGCTGCCGATCTCGGTGATCGGGACGTTCGCGGTGATGTACGCGTTAGGCTACAGCCTCGACAACCTGTCGCTGATGGCGCTTACGCTGGCCGTCGGCTTCGTGGTCGACGACGCTATCGTCATGCTCGAGAACATCGTCCGTCACATGGAGATGGGGAAACCGCCGATGGAGGCGGCCTTCGTCGGAGCGCGCGAGGTCGGGTTCACGATCTTCTCGATGACGCTGTCGCTGACGGCGGTGTTCATCCCGATTCTCTTCCTCGGCGGCATCGTGGGCCGGCTCTTCCACGAATTCGCCGTCGTCATCGCGGTGTCGATCCTTGTCTCCGGCTTCGTGTCGTTGACGCTGACGCCGATGCTATCGAGCCGTTTCCTCCGGCCGCATGCCGGCGAACAGCACGGCCGCGTGTACATGGCGATCGAGCATTTCTGGGAACGGGTTCTTGCACTCTACGACCGCACGCTGCGATGGGTCATGCAGCACCAGCGTGTGGCGATGGCATTTTCGCTGGCTATCCTGGTGGGGACGGTCGCGCTGTACAGAGTCGTCCCGAAGGGCTTCCTGCCTAGCGAAGACACCGGCCGCGTGAACGGAACGACCGAAGCTGCGCAGGGGACGTCGTACGATGAGATGGTGCGGCGGCAGCAGGAAGTCGCGGCGATCGTCGCGCAGGACACGAACGTCTCGGGCTTCATGTCGTCGGTGGGCGGCGGGGGTGGCGCCAATACCTCGCTCAACCAGGGCCGCTTCTTCATCGGCCTCAAGCCGAGGGATTCACGCGTGTCGGCGGACGAGTTCATCCAGGGTTAGCGCGCCAAGGTGTCCCAGGTGCCCGGCATGCAGCTGTTCCTGTCCAAGCCGCCGACGATCCCGATCGGCGCGCGGACGTCGAAGGGACTTTACCAGTTCACCATGCAGAGTGGTGACCTCGACGAGTTGTACGCTTCGTCGCAGAAGCTCGTGGCGGCCGCCCGCGGCTCGAGCCTGCTGCAGGACGTCACGAGCGACCTGCAGCTTGGCAATCCACAGGCGAGCATCGTGATCGAGCGGGAGCGCGCGGCGTCCCTCGGCGTGACGGCGCAACAAATCGAGTCCGCGCTCTACAATGCCTACGGGTCGCGGCAAGTCTCGACCATTTACGCACCTGACAACGAATACTGGGTCGAGATGGAGCTGATGCCGAAGTACCAGACGGACCTTTCGGCGCTGTCGCTCCTGCACGTGCGGTCGTCGACGGGCGCGATGGTGCCGCTGAGCGCCGTGGCGACCGTGTCGCAATCCGTGGGCGTGGTGTCCATCAATCACGCGGGGCAGTTGCCGGCGGTCACGATGTCATTCGACCTGCCTCCTGGAGTCTCGATCGGTGACGCGGTCGCCGAGGTCGATCGGTTCGCGCGCGAGACGCTGCCTGGGACCGTGACGACCGCGTTTACGGGAACGGCGGAAGCATTCCAGGAAGCGCAGGGCGGATTGCTGGTGCTGCTCGCGATCGCGGTATTCGTGATTTACGTGGTGCTCGGGATCCTGTACGAGAGCTTCATCCACCCGCTGACCATCCTCTCCGGCCTTCCGTTTGCCGCTTTTGGCGCGTTGCTGACGCTGTACGTGTTCGGCATCGACCTGAGCGTGTACGCGTTCGTGGGCATCATCCTGCTGGTGGGCCTGGTGAAGAAGAACGCGATCATGATGGTCGACTTCGCGATCGAAGCGGAAAAGCGGCACGGGAAGTCGCCCGCCGATGCGATTGTGGAAGCGTGCCTGGTGCGGTTCCGGCCGATCATGATGACGACGATGGCGGCGTTCATGGGCACGTTGCCGATCGCGTTGTCGACGGGGGCGGGCTCAGAATCGCGTCGCCCGTTAGGCATCGCGGTGGTGGGCGGGCTGGCGTTCAGCCAGGTCATCACGCTGTACGTGACACCGGTGGTGTACATGTACATGCACCGCGTCAATGAATACTTCTCCAGGCGCTCAGCGCGCGTGGTGAAGGAGCCGGCGGTAGCCCCGGTTGCCTCGGCCCAGGTACCAATCCAGGCGCTCAACGCCAACGACGGCTGATACTCGGGCGCGCGCGATTTGCCACGAATGCTGGAGGGCGCCGTTCACGGTTGACCGGGATACGGGCTGGTCACCCGTAAACCCTTGATCTGTGAGCGCAATGTGTCGAAGTCGCGATCGCGCGTCACGACGATCCAACCACGTTCCCGCGCCTGCGCGGCGAAGAGAATATCGTTCTGACGGCTCGCCGGGATGTTGGTGGCACCCGACACAGCCAACAACTCCCCTGTGCGTCGCCATGCTGTCGCAGACGGTGGAATGATGCGCCCCCGGCGGTCGAACGCTGCCAGCAAGGAGTCATCAAGGAGCTGTCGAGTTTCCTCCGCACGAGCACCAGCAGTCAGTTCGGTCGCTACGATACTGGATAGGACCGTGGCCGGTAGCGCCCAGGTGAGAAACGCCTTGAGCCGTTCGAGTTCCTTAGGCTGCCTCAGCGCATCGACCACCACGTTCGTGTCGAGCGCGTAGATCATTTAGTGCGCCGAATGGGCTCCATGCTTTCGAGGCCACCGGCCGCCGCGAGGGCATCGAGGCCACTGAACACCTCGGCGCGGAAAACCACCAGGTCGAGCGCGGCATCGACTGTAGCCGTTTCCGTGTCTGTGCCGAGCGCCTGCTTCGCCGCAGTGAGTTTGCGCTGGTCGATGAGCATGTTCTTGCGCTTCATCGAGCGCCGAGTCTGGGACATGGACACCGTTCCCTGGGGTATGGTATCCAAGCTAGAATGGCATACAGATCATCGCAAGGTTCTGACTGTATTGCACCGCATCAGCCGTCGGCTCGTGAGCGCTGATAGCGAGGGGAATGTCATGCCGCGAAAACCGCGCTGCAAATTTCGGTGCGGACCATGAACTCGATCGCTCCGCGCTGGTAGCGATGCCGTGATTCCGGCGGTAGGCTCCCCGGGTCCGCAGCACCCTCCAAACCGACACGCCCGACCCGATGCTCGACACCATCACTCGCGCCAACGCGTGGCTGAACGGCTACGTCTGGGGCCCGCCGCTCATCGTGCTCCTCATGGGCACGGGAGTCCTGCTGCTCTTTGTCACCGGCGGCGTGCAGTTCCGTCACATCGGCACAGCGCTTGGCGAAGTACTGGGCAAGCTGCGACATCGCGCCGGCGAAGGCACGGTCTCCCCGTTCCAGGCGGTCGCCACCGCGCTCGCTTCGACGGTCGGCGTGGGCAATATCGCCGGCGTGGCCACCGCGATTTTCCTCGGCGGGCCGGGAGCGCTCTTCTGGTTATGGGTTTCCGGACTTCTCGGCATGGGAACGAAGTACGCCGAGATCGTGATCGCGCTGCATTATCGCGAGCGGGATGCATCCGGCATCTGGCGCGGTGGAGCCATGTACACGCTGAAGAAGCGCGGCCTGGGCTGGCTCGGCGCCATATTCGCGCTACTCACGTCGATCGCGGCGTTCGGGATCGGCAACATGGTCCAGGCAAACTCGGTCGCGCAAAGCCTCAACACGACCCTGGGCGTGTCAACGTCGGTAGTGGGCGCAGTCCTCGTCGTAATCACGGGAGTCGTGATCCTCGGCGGCATCAAACGTATCGCGGCGTTCGCGGAAGTACTCGTGCCGTTCATGGCCATCCTCTACCTGGCCGGTGGCCTCGTGCTGCTCATCCTGAACGCCGGCCAGATACCTAACGCGCTTTCGCTGGTTTTCGATGGCGCCTTCAACGGCACGGCCGCCACCGGCGGTTTCGCCGGCGCGTCCATCATGTTCGCGATGCGGTACGGCATGGCGCGCGGTCTCTTCTCGAACGAAGCCGGTCTTGGCAGTGCACCCATGGTGCACGCGACCGCGCAAACCGACCATCCGGTGCGACAAGGACTCTATGGAATTTTCGAGGTCTTCGTCGACACGATCCTGATCTGCACGACGACCGGGCTCGCGATCCTGGTGACCGGCACCTGGGATGGCGGAGCGACCGGCGCCGCTCTTTCTGTGCAGGCGTTTTCGACCGGGCTCCCGGGTACGTGGGGTGGGATCATCGTGACCTCCGGGCTCGTGCTGTTCGCCTACTCAACGCTCATCGGATGGAGCTACTACGGTGAGACCGGAATCGTCTACCTCCTCGGCACCAGGGCAGCGCTACCGTATCGCATTCTCTGGCTGGTCTTCACCTACCTGGGCGCGGTCGGCTCGCTGCATCTCGTGTGGGACATCGCCGACACACTCAACGGACTGATGGCGATTCCAAACCTGATCTCGGT
>CBIHMX010000287.1:0-4388 GCA_966211115.1 uncultured Gemmatimonadaceae bacterium
GCGCTGGCGTCGAACGCGGGGGCGGCGGTCCTGCGCCGGGGTGGCAACGCGGTCGATGCGGCGATCACCATGGCGGCGGTGCTGGCCGTCGTCCGGCCGCACATGAATGGCGTTGGCGGCGACAACTTCCTGCTGATTCGTGAAGCGCGAAGCGGAAAGGTCTACGCGCTCAACGGAAGTGGTCGTGCCGGCGCGAAGGCGGTCCCGGCGTTTTTCTCGGCGCGCAATACATCGCAGATGCCGCAGTCGGGAATCCTGTCGGTGTCGGTGCCCGGCGCCGTCCGCGCATGGGATGACGCCCTCAAGCGCTTCGGCACGATCACGCTGAAGGAGGCGCTACAGCCGGCGATTGAATACGCGGAGCGCGGGTTTCCGGTGTCGACGCGGCTCTCGCTCGATATCGCGGCGGAGCAGCGCAAACTCGAGGGAGACTCGTCGCTCAAGCGTATCTTCCTCGCGAGCGGCAAGGCGCCCGCACCCGGCACGTTGCTGGTGCAGGCGGATCTGGCTCAGACTCTCAAAACGCTCGCGTCAGGCGGCGCCGACGCGCTCTACAAGGGAGCGCTCGCGGGTCGGATCGCCCAATTCATGGAGCGGGAAGGCGGACTGATTACGCCGGCGGACCTCGCTGCGCACAAGTCGCAGTGGCAGGAGCCGATCTCGACGACGTATGGCGGCAAGACGGTCCTGGCGTTCCCCCCGAATTCCCAGGGCATGACGTTCCTCGAGATGCTGAACCTCGCCGAGCAGGTCGCGCCGCCTGACGAAACACCGAATTCAGCGCCGGCGATCCACGCGCTCGCGGAGGCGAGCAAGCTCGCGTACGAGGACCGGGACGAGTTCCTGGCGGACCCGGATTTCAGCGCGGTGCCTGTGGCGCGATTGATTTCGAAAGCCTTCGCGGCCGACCGGGCGAAGCTGATCCGCGCCGACAGTGTCCGCCACGGGCCGGCCGAGGAACGGAGACACGACGGCAACGGCGACCCGATCTACCTGGCGGTGGTCGACAAGGATGGGAACGCGGTTTCGATGATCCAGAGCCTGTTTGCGGCGTTCGGCAGCGGACGCATGGTGCCCGGCACGGGCATCACGCTCCACAACCGGGGCGCGCTGTTCGACCTGGAACCATCGCACCCTAACGTGATCGCGCCGGGGAAGCGGCCGTTTCACACCCTCAGTCCGGCGATGGCGCTCAATGCCGACGGGTCCCTGTTCATGGCGTTTGGCACACCGGGTGGAGATGGCCAGCCGCAGACACTGATCCAGGTCCTGAACAACGTGCTGCAGCACGGAATGACGCCGCAGCAGGCCGTGGAAGCGCCGCGCTGGAGGGTATTCAACCGAACGCGGCTCGGTGTCGAGCCGGGGATCGACGCGAACACGCGCAGCATGCTGGAACGGCGCGGCCATTCCGTCCGCGTGCAGGAACCGTCGGCCGAATTCGGCGGCGCGCAGATGATCGTCATCAGCTCGTCAGGCGCTCGCATGACGGGCGCGGACCCGAGGCGGGAAGCGTATGCCATCGCGTGGTGACGCGACGACCGGGTGAACATTGACGGTTGGTGCCGGTGATGAAGGGCATCGCCGGGAAAATTGCGACAGGGTTGATTGCCCTGCTGGTGCTGGTGACGTTCATACGCGTCGCGATCATTGTGCGACGAGTCCTGCGGAGCGATGACGGCGGATCGTTGACGGCGCCGAGTTTCGTCGCCGATACCGCGAGCGCTGACACCGCGCGGACGTTCGTCGTACCGGATACGCTCCTGGGACGGAGCCGCGCGCTTCGATTTGCGGCGGTGTCTGCCCGCGAAGCGCAGGACCTGCCGGACTTCCTGGCCGCCTACGGTGACAGCATCCTGCTCGGGCCGCGTACGCTGGCGCTGGAAGTCCACGGACAGCCATTCATGCTCTTCATGATCAGGCCGTTCGCCCACAAGCGTGGTGACATGGTGGGACCGTATCGCATCGGCCTGTTTCCCGCCGAGCGATGGATGATGGCGGACAACTACCTGAACCCGGACGGATTCCTGGAGGTAACGCCCTCGAACATCGAGACCATGCTCTCGGCGCATTTCCGGCTGTCGGACTTTCTCACACACGACCAGGCGTCGATCTGGCCGAAGTTTGTCCTGGTCGAGGAGCGCCTGATCGACAAGCTGGAGCTCGTGCTCAGCGAGTTGGCGCGCGAGGGCATCGATACGCGCCGCGCGGTGGTGCTGTCCGGCTTTCGCGCGCCGTATTACAACGATGCCCGCATCGACGAGGGCGCGGCGCGGGCGAGCCGCCACCAGTTCGGGGACGCGGCCGACCTCATCATCGACGCGGACTCTGACGGGCGCATGGACGACCTCAATCGTGACGGCCGACGGACCCTGGGCGACCTGGCGGCGATCGGTGACGCCGTGGCCACGGTGGAACGGCGGTATCCGGAGCTGACCGGCGGACTCGGTACGTACGCCGCGATGGGCCCGAGCGGACCATTCGCCCACATCGACGTGCGGGGCACCAGTGCGCGATGGGAACGGGCGCAGGCGTCGCGACCGGCGCCACGTCGTCCCTAGAGCAGCGAGCGGACGCGTTCCGGGTCGACATTCCCGCCGCTGACCACCACCACGACGTGTTCGGCCGGCTCGATCATGAGGAAGCCGCCTAACAATGCCGCAGTGGCGGCGGCGGCAGCCGGTTCGGGAACGATCCGCGCCTTGCGCATGAGCGCGCGCATGGCCTCGAGGATGGCCATGTCCTCCACCAGAACCATTTGATCGACGTACGCTTGCACATGGGCGAGCGTATGGACGCCGGCGAAGGGCGCGGCCAATCCATCGGCGATCGTGTTCAAGCGCGACAGGCGGACCGGTGATCCCCGGGCGAGACTCTGTCGCATGGCATCGGCGCCGGATGGTTCCACCCCGATGACGCGGGTACGGGGCCGCGTTTCGTGAATGGCGGCGGCAATGCCGGACAACAGGCCACCTCCGCCGCAGCCGACGATAATCACGTCGACATCGGGCGCATCTTCCGCGATCTCGAGGCCGACGGTCGCCGCGCCGGCAATGACGACCGGATCATCGAATGGATGAACGAACGAGAGTCCCCGTTCCTGCTGCACCTGCTGCATGGTGGCGAGCAGGTCCTCCGCCGTCTGGATCACATCGCCGCCCAGCGCCCGGGTGGCATCGACCTTTGCCTGCACGGCATTGGCCGGCATGACGATCGTCGCACTGATGCCGATCGCGCGTGAGGCCCATGCGAGCGCCTGCGCGTGATTTCCAGCGGAGATGGAGACGACGCCGCGCGCGCGCTCGTCAGGCGGGAGCGCCTCGATGGCGTTGAGCACGCCGCGCGGCTTGAACGATCCCGTGTGCTGAAACAGTTCGAGCTTGAGCGACACGCGCGGACCGCCGGCCGGGACGAGGGCGGGCGCGGGAACGAGCGGCGTTCGAATCAGCCGGTCGCCGATGACCCGGCGGGCAGCCTGGATGTCGTCGAGTGAGACCAGTGTCACGATGCGGCGGGCTCGGGAAACCCCGTGAAAGCGGCTTGAGACGGGGACGCTACCTTCATAGCTTGCGATCCCGCGGCGCGGTAGCCAAGTGGTAAGGCAGGAGTCTGCAAAACTCCCATTCGCCGGTTCGATTCCGGCCCGCGCCTCTTCCCGGCGGCACCGCCCGTCCTCCGGCCGCCTAACGGTGACCATGCACCGAGACCTGTCGCACTACGACCGCCGGTATTTCGACAAGTGGTACCGGCACCCGCGGCACCGCGTCAAATCGAAGCAGGACATGATCCGCCAGCTCGGCTTCATCGTGGCGGCCACCGAATACGTGCTCGACCGGCCGGTGCGCAGCGTGCTCGACGTGGGCTGCGGCGAAGGCAACTGGTCGACGGTGCTGCGAACGCTCAGGCCGCGCGCCAGGTACACCGGCGTGGACGGCAGCGAATACGCCATCAAGCGGTTCGGTCGGAGCCGCAACCTTCGTCTCGGGACGCTGGGGACGATCGGTTCGATCGGGCTCGAGGGTCCCTTCGACCTGATTCTCTGCCTGGGCGTGCTGAATTATGTGGCGGACGACGAGATGCGGAGCGGGTTACGCCAATTGCGCAAGCTGTGTGGTGGGGTGGCCTATCTCGAGATCTTCACGCGGTCGGATGACGCGTCGGGAGACTTCCGCCAGCGCGCGGCGAAATGGCCATCGTGGTACCGGGCGACGTTCCGGCGTGCGGGGTTCGTGTCGCTCGGGTTGCATTGCTACATGCCTCGGGAGCTGGCGTGGCATGCGGCGGCTCTGGAAAAGGCGTGATTCGGGAGGGCCTAACGAGGAGCGGTTGCTGATTGAAGGCGCAAAACTGGCAAGGGCGCGAACTGGCAAAGGGCGCGAAAACTGGCA
>CBIHMX010000288.1:0-4357 GCA_966211115.1 uncultured Gemmatimonadaceae bacterium
TCGCGCGCCGACGAGGTCAACGATCAACGGAATCCAGAGCTGCGTTTCGCTGCTGGGGAAGGACAGTCCTTGAGGAGCGACGCCCACCACCTGCCGGCTGGTGCCATCGACGTCGATCAGGCGGCCGACGACATCCGGATCGGACGAGAACCGGTCGCGCCAGAGTGCGTGGCTGATCACGACCACCTTGGCGGCAGCGGGCCCGTCGTCTCCCTTCTGGAAGAAGCGGCCATGCATCGGCGGAACGCGCAGTACGTCGAAGAAGCCCGCGCTGACCTGTGCACTCGTCAGGCGCATCGGCTCGCCGTCGCCGCTGAGGCTGACGCCGTGGTCGGGCATGTACATCGCGACCGATGCGAGGGTCTGCGTCCGGTCGCGGACGTAGACGAACTCCGCTATCGAGTGCCCGCCATCCCAGACGCTCACCAGGGATTCCGGGTCTGGAAACGGAAGCGGCTTGAGGAGGACCGCATTCACGACGGAAAAGATCGCGCTGTTGGCGCCGATGCCGAGAGCGAGCGTACCAACAGCGACGGTCGTGAAGACGGGTGAGCGACGGAGGACGCGAAGGCCGTACCGGATGTCGCTTTTCACGTCGCGCAGGCCGCCGATTCCACGGGCATCGCGACCCTCCTCGCGGAACCGCTGCACGCCACCGAATGCCTGACGCGCGCGGCGATGGGCTTCGTCCGGCGTGGCGCCGTACCGTTCGGCGTCGCGGGCTTCCATGTCCAGATGAAACGTCATCTCGTCGTCCATGTCGCGATCGAATTGCCGGCCACGCACGATGGCGCCAAGGCGCCGCAGCAGTTGCAGTGGGGAGATCACAGGCCGGCCCCCCGGAGCACGAGGTTCACCGCGCCCGAGTACGTCCGCCAGGCATCGGTTTCCTTCGCCAGCGCGCGTTTGCCGGCGGCGGAGAGCTGGTAGAACTTTGCCCGCCGCCCCTCGTCGGAGATTCCCCACGACGCGCGAACGAGGCCGCGCTCCTCGAGCCGGTAGAGCGCGGGATAGAGGGAGCCCTGGCCCACGCGCAGCACCTCGCCGGACTGGTACTGGATGCGGCGCGAGATCGCCCAGCCGTGCAGGGCGCCGCCGTGCAGCGTGGTCAGGATGAGGAGATCGAGCGACCCCTGCTGGAGCTCGGGCGCGGCCATGGTCTGTTACCTCGACGGTCGACAATAAGGTCGGACGGCCTGTTGTCGACCGTCAAGGCATCAGACAGCCCGGCCACCGGAATGGTTGGACACCTCGGCCAGTCCCTCCAGGGAGTCGGCGGCACGGTCGGCTCCGTGCTCGGCCCGGACGATCCCAGCCACCTGTTCGGCGGCGCGGCGCCACGCCGGGTCCGATGTCAGGGCGCGGATGTTGTCGCGGACCACGGAACGGCGGTACTCCGTTGGGAACACGACCTTTGCGACACCGTTGCGAGCCGCGCGCACGGCGTTGTCGCCCTGGTCGTGTGCGTGCGGCACGATGATCATCGGACGACCTGAAGCCAACGCGGTGTGCAACGTCCCGGCCCCGCCCTGATGCACGATCAACGCCGCCCGCGCAAACAGCTCCGAGTGCGGCGCCCAGTCCGCGACGAATACGTCGTCGCCATGCGCTGACGCGGGACGGTTATCGACGTTCTTGCCAATGAGCAGCACGGAACGCACCCCTGCCTCACGAGCCGCTTCGAGACTCGTCCGGTAGAAACGCGCAGCCGTCGCACCGGCCACCGCTGACGTGCCGAGCGTGAACACGACCGGTGGAGCACCGGCGTCGAGAAAGGCGCTGAGTGCCGGCGGCAGGCCGCCAAGCACCTTGTCCCACGACACGGCGCCGGTCACCACGGTATTGGGCGGCCAGTCGGGCTGCGGCTCGGCGAGCACTCGCGAGAACATCGCCAGCACCAAGCGCGGCGAGAACTGGCCCGAGTGCACCGGATCCGATCCGGGCGGCAGGCGCAGTTTCACTCGTAAGGCGCGCACCGGCTCGCCCCATGAGCGCGTCGCAACGTGCGCGAGGGGAATCGTCCGCCGATACAAACCAGGCAGGTTTCGCTGGATTGCCGCGACCAGCGGGTGAACCGCAATCAGGGGCGGATCCGTCCGCGAAAAGAAACCCAGTGGCGCCAGTACCGAAGCCGCCCACCGCAAGCGCCGGTGCTCGGCGAGCACGGGGACGGCATAGGTCAGCGGGTGCGACACGACCACGTCGTCGTCGTCCACGATCGCGTCGAGGTCCTCGTACGACTGCTCGACCACCGGCATCATCAGGTCGCGAACGAGAAACTCGGCGCCCTTTAACGGGTGCATAACGCGCCTGACCAGCTCGCGATTCTCCGGCTCGATGTCGGGACGGATCGCGTGGGCCCTGAGTCCTGCTTCCTCGACGAACGGGTGATAGAACCGGGGAAGCGCGAGGACGACATCGTGGCCGCGATCCTTCAACGTGCGGCCGAGGCCGATGTATGGGTTCAGGTCACCGAACGACCCGAACGAATTGAGGACGAACTTCAATGGGGCCGGTGGTCAGACGGGGGCAGGCTCAGCTCCAACCCCACTCTCTGTCAGTGGCTCGCAGAGTGGTACCTCAGTTCATCCACCACCGGGGCGCCATCATGACCCACAACCTTTCCGCGGCGCGAGTCATCATCCAGCCGGCAATTCGTACAGTAATAGGTGACTGTCTCCCCGTTGCCGGACGCGTCTTCGCTGGCGACGATGTGGGCATCGAGGAGACGCACGGCCATGCTGCAACTGGGACAGATCCCGAAGCGCCACGCCAGCCTCAAATCGGGCTTGTGCCGCGTGGCCTCGAACCGGCGACCACTCGTGACGGTCACGTGTTTCCCGCGGGCGACACCGGCAACGCGAACGTCACGGAATTCGACATGGTTGCGAAAGCCGCAATCGCAATCGACGCGGCCGCGAAATTCATCGCGGCGGGTTCGCGCCTGCATGGAACGGCCGCACACTTCACAGTGACCGACATCCCTGATGCCTAACCGTTCCGCTGTCGCGGGAGTCGGAATCCGCACATTGCGCTCTGCCGCGGTTCCATTCGAAACCGGCTCAGTCAACAGGCGCGGTAACCAGCGTGGCCACTTCATTACATCTCCATCGCGGGTGCGCGAGCCCTTTCATTATAGCCTTGCCACCCTCGTCCGGTCAGGACGGCAAGATGGCCGGACCACAGTTGACCTCGATAACTTAAGCGCCACCATTCCAATTGCTCAGTCTCCCATGACGTTTCACGATAAGCCAAGGTTTCCCATCGGCTTTCGATGTGCGAGCCGCAACTGTGGGCTCAAGCCCGCCGACAAGGACCTGGCGCTCTTCGTCAGCGAACGGGAAGCGGCCGCGGCAGCTGTGTTCACGCGCAACCAGTTCCCTGGCGCGCCGATCGTCCTGGGTCGCCAGACGATAAAAGGCGGCCAGCTTCGCGCCATTGTCGTCAACAGCAAGGTCAGCAATGTCGCGACCGGCGAGACTGGCGTATTGAATGCTCGCCGGATGGCGGCCGCCGCCGCCGCGGAATGTGGAACGACTCCGGAACGAGTGCTCGTCAGCTCGACGGGAGTGATCGGCGTTCCGCTTCCGATCGAGAAGATCGAGAGCGGGCTTCGCGGGATGGCGGCCGAGCTGTCGGATGACCCGCTGGTGGGCGCTTACGGGATCATGACGACGGACAGCCATCCCAAGGCGCTCTCGATGTCCGTTGGCGCGGCAACGATCACCTGGATCGCCAAGGGATCAGGGATGATCGAGCCGAACATGGCGACGATGCTCGCGTACATCTTCACCGACGCCGAGTTTCCGAGAGCAACGCTCGACCGCCTGTTGCGGCACGCGGTGCATGTCTCGTTCAACATGCTCTCGGTCGACACCGACACGAGCACGTCGGATACCTGTGCCATTCTCGCCAACGGCATGGCCGGCCGTGTCGACGAAGCAGCATTCCAGGACGCGCTCACGGCCGGCTGCATCCGGATGACGGAAATCCTGGCGCGGGACGGCGAAGGCGCACTGCACCTGCTGCGCTGCACGGTTCGCGATGCGCTGAACGAGGCCGAGGCGCGGCAAGTGGCGAAGTCGCTGGTGAACTCGCCGCTGATCAAGACCATGATCCATGGCGCCGACCCTAACGTGGGGCGCATCCTGATGGCGGTCGGGAAGGTCTTCGACGCGACGATCGTCACGGCGGCGGTCGAGGCCGAGGTCAATGGCCACACCGTGGTCCGGAACGGCACCCGCGTGGACTTCGACGATGCCGAGGTTCGTCAGGCACTATCGGCCGAGGTGGTCGACCTGAACGTGTCGTTAGGCGCCGGCCCGTCGTCCGCCACCGCCTATGGCTGTGACCTCAC
>CBIHMX010000289.1:0-4330 GCA_966211115.1 uncultured Gemmatimonadaceae bacterium
GGTGCAAGGAGCGCGAACTGCCTAAGGGGGCGAACTGCCTACGGCGCGAACTGCCCAAAGGCGCGGACTGCCCAAACGCGCTCTAATTCTTGTGCCGAAACGTGATTCGGCCACGCGTGAGGTCGTAAGGAGAAACTTCGACCTTGACTCGATCGCCGACGAGTACGCGGATGCGGAAGCGACGCATGTTGCCGGCGAGCGTCGCGAGTATTGCATGTCCATTGTCCAGCGCTACCCGGAATGTCGTGCTCGGGAGGACTTCGGAAACCACACCCTCGAGCTCGACCGATTCCTCTTTTGCCATTCAGTTCGTCCGGGTTAGCGAGCGTTGCGGCGCGACCGCGCGCGGCGCTGGGCAGCGGCCGACTTGAGCTGGCGCATCACGCTCGGCTTCACATAGTGCCGGCGGCGACGCAGTTCCTGCAGCAAACCGGATTTTTCAACCTTCTTCTTGAACGACTTGAGCGCCCAGTCCAGCCGGTCGCCTTCCTGCAGAGTGACTTCAATCATTACGAAACTCCCTCCTGGGTTTTCATGAAAGCTTTTTCAGACTGGGGACGATAGCCCTTCGCGCGACTTCCCGCCATCTGAATGCTGCGGGCCGGACCAGTTACCCGGTCCGGCCCCAAACGATCGAGCGGTTCGCACCGCTCCTTGGCATTTAGATCTTCGTCACGTTCTCGGCGGCCGGGCCCTTCTGGCCCTGCACGACCTCGAATTCAACCCGATCGCCCTCGGCGAGCGAACGGAAACCCTGTGACTGGATGGCCGAGAAGTGCACGAAGCAGTCCTTCTGCCCGTTCTCAGGGGTGATGAAACCAAAACCCTTCTGATCGTTGAACCACTTCACGGTGCCGGTGATACGAGACATTGCCACTCCAAGAGATTGTTGATGTCGGAGCCCGGTAATGCCGTATCATCCGACGATCTGTTATTTCGTGGAATCCCTCCACGACGGGTCCAAAACGAGTCAGGGCACAAAAAGGCCTCGCGCGATGCGAGGCCTCTACGTTCGGTACTTGCCCTACGTGTGTCCTTACTCGCTCGCGAAATGGTAGTGGAACCCGGAATGGAAGTCAATGTGGTATCACGGTCTAGGTCACTTCTCTCACGCCCTCGACCAACAGTCCAGAGGTCTCAGACCAAAGTCCAGAGCGTACCTGCGACCCTGGGGGTAGTCCTGGACTTTGGACTTCGACTCAGGCCTCGCCAGGCCTCGCGTCCGCCGGGGAACGGATGCTTTTTTTCGGCCCTCCTGCCTTGACCCTCTCGACCTCCACGGATTGCGCTGGCAACGCTTCTCCAACGACCGCCTCCTGCGAATGCGGATCAAGGACCTCGGTCTCACGATCGAGGGCACCTGGCTGCAGGAGTGCGTCGACCGGCTCTACGCCGAGCTGGAAGAGCGGCTCCTGCGGTTCAAACCGCACGTCTGGCTCTCGGACGACTGGTTCTCGCCGTCGAACATCCCCGGGTTCGCGATCCCGTTCTACCTCGCCCACCCGAGACTCCGCCGGCTTGAACACGATCAGTTCCTGGACGTCGAGGGAGCGTCGCGCGCCGAGTGCATGCGGATCATGCGCCATGAGGCCGGGCACGCCTTCCAGCATGCCTATCAGCTCCACCGCCGCCGCCGATGGCAGCAATTGTTCGGCAAGTCATCCACGCGGTATCCCGAGTACTACCGGCCGAATCCGGCAAGCAAGCGCTATGTCCAGCACCTCCGGCTCTGGTATGCGCAGAGTCACCCGGACGAGGACTTTGCGGAAACATTCGCCGTCTGGCTGCGATCGAGTTCAGACTGGCGCAAGAAATACGTCGGCTGGCCGGCACTGAAGAAACTCGAGTACGTCGACGAGCTGATGGCCGATGTCGGCTGGCGAAAACCGCTGGTCACCACGCGACGCGTCATCGAGCCGCTCCGGTCGATCGACAAGACGCTGGCCGAGCACTACGCCGACCGCCGTCGCAAGTACACGGTCAAGTTCCCGAACACGTATGACGCCGACCTGCGACGATTGTTCTCCGAGGAACGCCGCCACCGGCATAACGAGGTGGCAGCATCGTTCCTGCGCCGGAACAAGGGCGAAATCAGGAGACTGGTGTCTCGATGGACCGGTGAATACCAATACACGCTCGAAGTCGTGCTGAATGACATGATTGGCCGGTGTCGCGACCTCAAACTCCGTGTCGGCAGCCCCGAACGCGAACTGTTGATGAACTTTTCGGTCCTCCTTACCGTGAAGACCATGCACTTCCTCTACTCGCAGGGGCGGCGCGACTGGATCGCCCTCTGATGCGATGAAGAAACTGCGCGTGCTCGCGCTGATGCATCCGGACCTCGTGCCTCCGCCGGACGCGGGGTCGATGCCGGAGGACGACCGCTTCAACTTCAAGACGGAATACGACGTCTGCACCACCCTCCAGAAACTCGGGCACGAGGTGCGGGCGCTCGGCGTGCAGGACGAGTTGCACCCCATCCGCGACGCCGTCGAGGAGTTCAAGCCCGACGTCGCATTCAACCTGCTCGAGGAATTCCAGGGCAACGTCCTGTTCGACCAGAACGTGGTCAGCCTCCTCGAGCTGTTGCGCGTGCCGTACACGGGCTGCAACCCGCGCGGCCTCATCATCTCGCGCGAAAAGGCATTGTCGAAGAAGCTCCTCGTCTATCACCGCATCCGCGTCCCGGCGTTTCACGCCTTTCCGATGGGGCTCAAGGTCAGGCGGCCCCGCCAGCTCTCGTTCCCGCTGATCGTGAAGAGCCTCACCGAACATTCCTCGTTAGGTATCTCGAAGGCATCGATCGTCCACGACGACGCGGAACTGTCCGAGCGGGTGAAATTCATCCACCGCCGCGTGAAGACCGACGCAATCGCCGAGCAGTTCATCGAAGGCCGGGAGGTGTACGTCGGGGTACTGGGTAATGAACGGTTGACGGCCCTCCCCGCCCGGGAACTGGTTATCGCCAGCGAACACAGTGACGCGCCAACGATCGCGACCGAAAAGGTGAAACACGACCTGGAGTACCAGGAACGCCACGGCATCGAGCAGAAAGCCGCGGTCGGCCTCCTTCCTGCCGTAGAGTCCGCCTTGCCGCACCTCAGCAAGCGGATCTACCGCATTCTTGGTCTCAGCGGGTACGCCCGGATCGACTACCGGGTGAGTCCGGATGGACTGATCTGGTGCCTGGAAGCAAACCCGAATCCGGAAATTTCGGAGGGCGAGGAATTCGCCTCTGCCGCGGATCAGGCCGGGATCAGCTACCCGGAATTGCTGCAACGCATACTCCAGCTTGGGTTGAAGAATAGCTCAGCTGATACCTGATGCCCGGGGAGCTGAGACCTTGTCTCTACCTCTCAGTCCCCTCAACCCCCTCGACGTCTCGCGCGTATTGGTATCTTGTTCAGACGTTTCACTTTGACCCTTCTCGAGGCAGTCTTCTTCTGATGTCAATTCAGGCTGTGCCGGGCCGGTTGGCCCTTTCGATTGGTCTTCTTCTGCTGGCGGCGACGGCGCGCGCGCAGGACACCGCAGCGGCGGCCCCCGCCGAGCGGCCGACGACGAGTGGCGTTTACACTGAGGCGCAAGCCGCCCGCGGCGAGGGCGCATACAAGACGAGCTGCCAGAGCTGCCACGCGAAGTCCGAATACACGGGCGACAAGTTCAAGGTGGCCTGGGTCTCAAAGACCGCATACGACATTTTCGACGTCATCCGCACGCAGATGCCCGAGGACAACCCGGGGTCGCTCGAGCGCGCGCAATACGTCGACATCGTCGCGTACATTTTTTCGCTCAACGCATTTCCGGCCGGCACGGCGGACATGCCGGGCGAGGACGCGGCATTGAAGCAGATTCGCATCGTGGACCCGCCACCGTCGTTTGCGTCGGATGCCCTGCGCACGAAATCGCGCGCGACGTCACATCCGCGGGTGACATTCCGGAAGTAGTTTCGGCTGACCAAACACAATCAGGGAGATAGCAGCGATGGCTCACCGACGTCACCTCGTGATCGCAGTCTCCCTGACGACGCTGTGGGTCGTCCAGGCTGGCGCGCAGGTCGGAGGCAGCGCCACGATGGCCCCGGTCAACGACTTGCCCAACCCGTACCAGACCATCACGGGCTGGGCCAAGCTCCCAGAGGGCCGGACCTGGGGCTCGACCAGCGCCGTGGAGATCGACAAGGACGGCGTCAGCATCTGGGTGGCCGAGCGGTGCGGGCAGAACTCGTGCACCGGTTCGAACCTGCCGGCGATCCTGAAGTTCGACGCCAACGGCAACCTGGTGAAATCGTTCGGCGCGGGTATCCTCAACTTCCCGCACGGCATTCACG
>CBIHMX010000290.1:0-4311 GCA_966211115.1 uncultured Gemmatimonadaceae bacterium
AGCTCGTGTTCGGAATGAACCAGTCGCTGGACGGCTACGTCGACCATATGGCGTTTGCGCCCAGCCCCACACTCTTCCGCCATTTCATTGAAGAGGCACGGGCGCAGGCTGGCAGTGTCTACGGTCGTCAGATGTATGAGATCATGCGTTACTGGGATGACGATCATCCTGAATGGAATGCCGAGGAACATGCTTTCGCGGCGGCGTGGCGACACCAGCCGAAATGGGTCGTCTCGCGCACGCTGACCTCGGTCGGCCCTAACGCGCGCCTCGTCAGGGATGATCTCGAGGGCTCCATCCGGGAGCTGAAGGCCGAGCGCGACGGCGAGATCGAAGTTGCCGGTCCGACCCTGGCGCAAAGCCTCACCGACCTGGGCCTGATCGATGAGTACCGCATCTATCTCCACCCCGTCGTGCTTGGTCACGGCAAGCCATACTTCGCCGGACCCCGGCCGCCGCTCCGTCTTGCGGGTCATGATCGGGTTGGCGAGGATGTGCTGAGGTTGACCTACGTTCCTGCTTGATCGCACTCAAGCCTGTTAGGCGGGACAGGCGGCTGAGCTACCTCCACCCGTAGTGACGTTCGAGGTACGCTGCCAGCGCGGTCGCAACGATCCCCGAAGGGACCGGCCGGCGGAGGCGAGGCGAATGGGGCCGGTCCGAGATCGCAGGCGCCCATGAGCAGGGCCACCATCGCGCCTGCCGCTCGCAGCACCATGCGTGCCTCGGCGACCGACTGTACCTTCGAGACTGCAATGAATCCCGCCTCGTCAGACCCGCTCGGAGCCGAGGTGCTCTGGTTTCCTGCACGCCGGACGACGGTCAAGGGACGCGCCTGCCGCGAGTATGACGTGACCAATGAGGCGGGGGTCCGGTTGTTAGGCGCGCGAACGTTCCTGTGGGATCGCGACATGCTGGTCACCGCGCCAAACGCAGAGCCGGTGTTCATCATTGTGCGAGCCCTGACATTTCCAATTACGGGAAAGGCGCACGTCAAGGAACTGCCGTCCGGCGTTCCCATCGGCACGGTTTACCGAAATGGCACATTCCGGGATTCGGCTGGTGTTGTACGAGGACGTTTTCGGGATGCCCGATCGGTTCGGGAACGCACGAAAGAAAGTGTGCTTCAAGGTGCCATGGACGCTATCCTCGCCACGGGTGCGGATTCAATGCCATCCGGGCCTGACGCTCTGGTCCTGCACATTGATGGTGCCATTGCCGGCACGTTGACGTACGGGGCTCTTCCGTTCGGTGCGCTTACCCAGGATGCCCAGCCCCCGGCCAGCACGATAGTTCCGCGGTTCATGCAAAGGATGTGGCAGAGACTCAATGCACCGCGGGGGTGGAAGTTTGTTCGCCTTCAGCGCGGTGACGACGATGCTCGGCTTCAACTGGCCGCCGCGCTTTTTGCGGCTGACTTGTCGCGCTGGTGAGGGATCGATTCGAAAGCCGGCAGCGATCTCCACGCTTCCCGATTTCACCTGACTGGCCGTAACACTGCTTGGTGATCTGAGAGCCGCCACCCCGGCGGTCACCGCACACGCTTCTGCCGATAATCCTCGGTGATTTTCCACGGACCGCCGTCAACTGAGGACTCCTCGACGTAGCGAAGCCCCTCGGGTACCGCGGTAATGATCGTGCGCAGCCGATTGTTCGCAGGCCAGTTCGGCATGGGCTGGAGGTTCATGACCCACCGGTCCCCCTCGGGACGGCCATGATACGTCAGCATCGAACCGTCCGGAAAAGTGAAGTGAGCGATATACGTCGAGTCGGCAGCGCGATAGCTGAGGACGTGCATCGTTTCGCGACGTGCACCGCGAGACTCGCTCCAGCTACGACAGACCATGTGCCGACGGCCGCCGGGGAGCCATCCGCATATCTCTTCGTGACCAACTGGTGCTGGACTTCCGTTCGCCGCGTCGGGCTTACCGTCGGTGGTCCACGTCCCTTCAAAGAACGTCATGCGTTCGTGCGGCTCACTCGGCGCCGAGGGATCATTTCGACGACGCGGTGATGCCTGGGCCGTTGATAGCGAAGGGAGTCCCATCAAGGCAACGACGAAGCCACCGACGAGCAGCGTCATGATTCGATGTGAGGGACATGCGTTCATTTCAGCCTCTGTTTCCATAGTGTCAATTCGGGGTCGCTCTGTGATCTTTGGTCTGATCACGTGCACCCCACACACGCGCTCACTCGCCCCGCAACGCCTCTACCGGCTGTACCGACAGCCCGCGACGGGTCGGTACGTATGCAGCGCAAAATCCAACCACCAGCATGAGCAACGCGACCGCTGGCACGAGCAATACCGTCTGCGCCGCCGCCACTGGCCCGGTGACGCGGTCGAGTATCGTGGCAATGATCGCCCCCATAACAACTCCAACGCCCATCTGTCGCGCGATTCGCGAGAACACGGTCATCATCACGCGACGTTGAGAGGCGCCGAGCGCCGTTCGAATTCCAATTTCGCGCCGGCGCTGCGCGACGGTCAGTGACATGAGCGCGTACACACCCGCTGCGGACAGGAGAAGGACGGTCGCAAGAACCAGAGTGAGAACCGTGCCGACGAGTTCGAGTACGAACGCCGACTCGGGATCGACGGCGGCCCCGGTAGCCATCTGGCTGAGCCGAAGGTCGGTACTCGTGGCGGCAATGGTGTTGTACACGGTTGCTCCAAACGTCTCCGGAACAACTCCGCGCGTCCGGATCACCATGGTGGCGGCCGACACCCGTTCCGGCGCAAACGGATGATAGACCAGTGGCGCGATGGCGTCGGGATCGAGCGGATTCTGTTCCAGGTCGTTGATCACTCCGACGATCTCAAACCACGGCGGCAATCTGGTCGTGTCGGACATTCCAAGTGGCACATAACGAATGCGATGGCCGAGCGCCGCTTGGCCATGGAGCAAACGCCGTACGAAGGAACGATTCACGATCACGACACGCGTCGAGTCACCGAGGTCTACGGATGTAAAGCGACGGCCGCTCAGGAGGCTGGCATCGTGGAGGTCGAAAAACGCCGTATCGACTCCCTGCGGACGAACGCGCCGCTGAACATCAGTGTCGAGGGTGACGCCGTCGACTTCCACCCGACCGCTCCACGTAGCGCCAGTCGGCGCGCCGCCCCGAAAGCCGACGCCCGCAATCGAGGGATTCGACACGAGATTGCGCACGACGGCATCGATTCTCGTACCTAACGTTGGCACCGGCAGCGCTCCCGGTCCGATCGGGCGCTTGATACTGAGTATGGCGCGGTGAAACTCCTGGGCCGGGAACGTGGTGTGCGAAAATGAGTCGGTGGCCGCCTGGAGACCGCTCTTGAGCGCCGGCGGAAGGATCGCGACCGCGAACGCAACCTGGCCCACGATGAGCACCGTCCACACTCTGCCAAGTTGAGACCCCGTTCCGCCGCCCAATTGTCGAAGGTCTGCTTCGATGCGACGTCCGGTGGCATGCAGCGCGGGAATGACGCCGACAATGATCGCCACGACCAGCGCCAGGCCAAGGGCAAGCATCGCCGTTTCGGGCCGCAGGCTGGTATCCATCCAGAACGGGGGCGTACCTCCAAGTTTGCTGAGGCCGACGGTCATGCCACGACCGATGAGCTTCATTCCGTACTCGGCAATGGCAAGACCGGCAATGGCAGGAGGAAGCGACAACGCGACCGCTTCGACGAACAATTGGGCGACGATTCGGGCACGACTCGCGCCTAACGCCGTTCGCACCGCGATCTCTGACCGGCGTACCGCCGTCCGCGCGTACACGAGAATGGCGACATTGAAGGCCACAATGATGACCGTCAGCGCAATCGCCATCTTCGCCAACCAGAGCTGCTTCACTTCAATCCCCTGCACGTCCAGCAGGGGGTCGGTGTATCTCCACACCTTTGCCTGAAGGTCCGCGTTGGTTTGCGGAAACTCGACCGCGGCCCGCCGTCCAATGGCCTCCAGCTCGGCGCGCGCCGATGCCATCGTTGCATCCGGTGCCAGGCGGCCGAACACGAACATTTCCGGTCCCCTCCCCCGGGCGACACGCGACGGGTCGAGGAGCAGTGTGGTCCAGTATTGATGGTTGAGCGGAAAGCCGTACCGGGCAGGCATGACACCGATGATGGTGAACGGCGTGTCATTGATGCGCACCACGCGCCCAATGATGGACGAGTCGGCCGCATAACGAGTACGCCAGACGTCGTATCCGATGACGAGCACGTTCGGGGCACCCGGCGCCTCGTCGTCAGGCGCCAGCACCCGGCCGAGCATGGGTGGGATGCGCGCGACACGAAATCCGCTGGCCGTCATGCCGGCCAGCCTGATG
>CBIHMX010000291.1:0-4296 GCA_966211115.1 uncultured Gemmatimonadaceae bacterium
CTGCCGCTGCGCGTACTTGGACTCGAGGAACTCGATGTAGTCGAGCACCTGGTATCCACGCTCGTCCGACAGCGGTTCCAGGTGGCGATTGATCCGGTCTTTCAGCGTCTCGTTCATTGGCGGGCGGGTTACGGTACTCCAAACTACGGACCGCACACCCCAGGAGTTTGCCGCGCCTTTCGTTTCTCGACTGGGACCTATCCGCGCCAGCGGACTTTCGTCCCCCGTGCATCGATGTGCACGAAGGGCCGGGAGCGCGAGTAAATACCCATGCCGCCCGCCAGGTCCGGATGCGTCCGCTCGACGATGTCGACAGCCATCGTGAGCAACTTGGCGTCCTTGGAGTTCACCCGGCCATCCCGGTTCGCATCGACAGCCAGGTCGATGGCGTCACCAAGCTGGTGACGACTGTCCCGGGCGGCGCTGCGGACCAACCGGTTGTGCTGCGGCGTACGGAAGCTGGAGTGAACATCGAGCGCGAGCGGCTCGCGTTCACGGCTTCCCGTCCACACGCTGATCTCCGCAAGCACCAGCTCGAGCTTGTCGAGGAGTCGGGGATCCACGGCGGCGTACCGGGGCCACGTGCTCTGCCGGTCACGAGTCAGGAAATCAGCCAGTCGGAGATGGGCCGAAACCGGCAGGTCGAGGTCCGCTGAGTCGATGCGCACGAAACCGATGGGCGCTTCCGGGTCGCTCTTGCGCGAGCGGTCCCCGCGATAAAAACCCATCTGATAGCCGTGTAGAACCGAGCCCTTCTTTTCCGATCGGGGAACGAGCACCGCGAGTGGCGGATCCTCCACCAACCGGCGTTCGCCGTCGAGCGTGAGCTGCAGGTTATAGAATCCGGGCGCCTCCGGAGCGACGAGCCCGTTTGCAAGTTTGCGAGGCTGACCGGTGGGAACGGAATCACCGCGCGCGACCCAACTGTACTGGACCCCGTCCAGGCCACCCTGCACCTCGATCGGATAGTCGACCGGCAGGCCGGGGAGCGCGAATCGCATTTTGAGTTGGCCGCTGCGACCGAACGCATCCGCGGCAGGGCGCGCGGCCAGAGAGCTCAATCTGACGGAACGGGCGTCGAGCCCTTCGGCTGGCCGGAGGAACACCAGGTAGCCGACGGCCATGACCATCGAAACTACGAGTGTGATTCTTCGTGATCCGTCTGGAGCGGTGCGCCTCCGGAACTGAGCCGGCTTCACGAGGCGAGGCGCTTGGAGAAGAAAGTCATCGTAATCACTGAGGATCCAGTCTGAGACACGTTGGTGGACGTGTGACCGGATCGCGCGTTAATCCGGTTCCGCTGCGGTAAGATGCGTACCCCGCGACTTCGACGGAACCCCAGTCACGAAATTCACGAAAAGGGGTCAGACACCTTTTCTGCTTCGTAATTGGGGTCACGTCCCGATTTACATTCACGCGACGCTTCATCCACAAATCGCTCCACTTATCACATGACGAAACAGGTCGTTCTCGTAGTGATCGATGGTTTTGGCCATCGCGAAGAACGCGAGGGGAACGCCATCGCCCTCGCGAACGCGCCGGTGTGGACGCGGTTATGGCAGCGGTTCCCGCGCACGTTGCTCGAGGCATCCGGCCGGGCGGTGGGCCTGCCGGCAGGGCAGATGGGAAATAGTGAAGTCGGTCACCTGAACCTCGGCGCTGGACGCGTGGTGAAGCAGGACCTCGTGCGCATTACGGAAGCTATCGAGTACGGATCATTCTTTACGCGTCCCGCGTTCGTCGGCGCGTGCGAATCGGTTCGCGCATCAGGTGGAACCCTGCACCTGATGGGCCTCCTCGGCGATGGCGGCGTCCACGCACTCGATGAGCACCTCTTCGCCCTCGTCGACCTGGCCGCGCGACAGCGCGTCGATCGCGTCGCGATCCATGCGTTGCTCGACGGACGCGACACCATGCCCATGTCGGGACTCGAGTACATGCGCGAAACGCTCGCGCGCACGCAGGGCCGAGCAAAGATCGCGAGCCTCGGCGGTCGCTACTTCGGGATGGACCGGGACCGTCGATGGGAGCGGGTGAAAAAATGGTACGACGCGTCCGTACGAGGCGTGGGCCCGACCGTGACCGATCCGGTCGAGGCAATTCGAGATTCGTATCATCGCGGGCAGACCGACGAATTCATCGATCCCGTGGTCGTCCAGGAGAACGGCCAGCCGGTCGCACCCATGCGCGACGGCGATGCGCTCATCTGCTTCAATTTCCGTTCTGACCGCATGCGCCAGATTCTGCGTGCGCTCACCGACCCTGGTTTCGATGGATTCGACACGGGTGCCCGACCCGCGGTTTCGGTGGCCACCATGACATCGTATGACCGGACGTTCAGCTTCCCGGTCGGGTTCGCGCCTTTTTCGATGGCGCGCATCATGGCGGAAGTCGTTTCGGGCGCAGGGATGACGATGTTTCGCACCGCAGAAACCGAGAAGTACCCGCACGTGACGTACTTCTACAACGGCGGCATCGAGGCGCCGTTTGCGGGGGAAGAGCGCGAACTCGTCGCGAGTCCGAAGGTGCCGACGTATGACCTGCAGCCGGAAATGTCAGCCGCTGGCGTGACCGATGTCCTGTGCAGGGCCATCGAGTCCGGTTCGTACGACTTCACGCTGTGCAACTACGCGAATTGCGACATGGTGGGTCACACCGGGGTCTTTCCAGCGGTGATCAAGGCGGTGGAAACCGTGGACTCATGTCTCGCTCGCGTGGTTGCGGCGGCAGAAAAGGCGGGGGCTCGTCTTCTGGTCACGGCTGACCACGGGAACTGCGAGGTCATGATCGACCCGAAGGGGGGTGGACCCCACACCGCACACACGACGAATCCAGTACCTTTGGTAGTGGTGGATCCGGCCGGCGACCGGCCTTTGCGAAACGGCGGCGCCCTGTGTGACGTGGGGCCAACCATCCTGTCGATGCTGGGCCTCGATCAACCGGACGAAATGACGGGGCGCGACCTGCGCACCACAACGAATTGACGGAGTAACCGTGAAGTCGCTGATCTTTTGCGCACTACTGCTGACTGCCACCTCCGCCGGGGCACAGGTCGGATACCCACCCGACCGGAGCCCCTACCGGGACAAGGACTACAATCGCGAGTGGACGCTGTTCAGCGGACAATTCAACGCCCAGGACGATCCGGTCGGCGTGGCGCCGTCGAGCGGTCCCATGCTCGGCATCCGCTGGCAGATGCACCTCACGGGGCCTGCCTATTTCAACGTGCGCATGGCCGGTGCTTCGGTCAGCCGCACGATCATCGATCCGGCAAAACCTCTCGCCGAGCGCGTCATCGGCACGGAGAAGGTGCCGATGATGTTTGCCGACGTGGGCCTCGAGTTCAGCCTGACGGGCCACAAGACCTGGCACGGGATCGCGCCGCACTTCGGTGGCGGACTCGGGTTCACCGGTGACCTGCGCGGGTCGAACGACGTCGGCAGCTACCGGTTCGGCATCCCGTTTACCATGACGTTAGGTGGCGGCCTGTCGTGGGCGCCGACGAACAGCTGGGCGCTTCGACTCGACTGGACCAACTACCTGTACCGCATCGCCTATCCGAATACGTATTTCCTGAAAACGACGGAAGACCCGGCGCCGCTGCCCGTTGGCGCATCACGTTCGTTCTGGCGCCGGAACCCGGCGCTGATGATCGGGGTCTCGCTCTTCCGCCCGCGCTGAGGAACGATCGGCCGAATGGCAAAGGCCCAGCTTGTCCGGCGCGTGCGCTTCGCCGCCGCGCACCGGTACCGGCGGCCCGACTGGAGTGAGGAGAAGAACGTGGAAGTGTTCGGTCTGTGTGCCCGGCCGAACTATCACGGTCACACGTACACCTGTGCGGTGACGGTGGAAGGCGACATCGACCCGGTGACCGGCATGGTCATCGACCTCGGTGTCATCGATCGCGTGCTCCAGGCGGAAGTGATCGACCGGTTCGACCACCGGAACATCAACCTCGACGTGCCGGAGTTCGCCGAGGGCCGGTTGATTCCCACAGGAGAGAACCTGGCGCGATTCGTGTTCGAGCGGGTGCAGGCGGCGTTAGGTGCGGTGCGCGTGGTGGCGGTGCAGGTGGACGAGGACGAAACGCTTTCGGCAATCGTGCGGCCGTGAGGCGTGAGGTCGTGAGGTCGTGAGACGGGAGATCGTGGACATGACGTGGACGTTTGGCGTTGACATTGCCTGAGACGAAGACGACGCCGGTTGATCTCGACTCGGTCGAGGAAACCCCGGTCTGGCTGGAGCTCATCGAGCTGGTCGGGCGTGCACATCCACGTCACGACCGGAGTGTTGTTG
>CBIHMX010000292.1:0-4272 GCA_966211115.1 uncultured Gemmatimonadaceae bacterium
CAAGCTGCCGACCAGGAGAGAATCCGCGGAAAGCCATGATGACACCTGGAGCGGCCGTGGTGGTCGGTTCGACAGCAGTGAAATCGGCCGATCAGGAGAGTCAAGCCGCCTCAGGAACAAGGTCTCCTCGTCGGGATCGTCACTCTTCCGGTATGCCAATGCGTTGCCGTCGGGACTCCACGCAGGCGCACCGATATAGAACGCCGTATCGATGGTTTCCTGCGAGGAGCCACTCTCGAGGTCAAAGACCTTGAGTTCCTGGTGCTGGAGTCCCTGAGCGACCGTGGCGAGTCGGGTTCCATCGGGGCTTGGCGTGAACCGGAGATATGCAGCCGCCGGCACCGACAACGCTACAGGCCGGCCATCGCGCCCGACTCGGACTAATTGACCGATGTCCGCGTTCATGCCCGGGATGTAGGTCAGCGTGCCGTCGTCCGTGATGTCGAATTGCCCCACGCCCGCGTAACTGCTCCGGCGGACCAGCGGGACCAGCGGAACGGAGCGACCGAAGGTAAGGGAATCCGTATCCGTGATCACGGTCCCCATGAGTGTTCCATCGACGGACATGTACACGAGGTAACGGCCAGCGATGACGCGGAAATGCGAGCCAACCAGCACCGACGTTGCCGAGGAAGGAGTTCCCCTGGTCGGACGGAGCGGGACCTTTTGGTCTGGTCGGTCCAGCGAGACGACGAAGGCGAAATGGTCGGCTCCACCCCCGCACAGAATCCGGTCGTTCGCGATCAACTGCGGGTTCACGCAGTATGTGATGGCGACCTCTCGGGCCGACCCACCCGCGGGGTCGATCCATCGCAGCAGGCGCCCGTCATTATCGCCAAAAACGAGGCGGCCATCGGGCAGCCACTCGCCCCCATGCGGATCCTGAGTCTTGCCGATGGTCGTGATAGCCCCGCCTTCGATCGTGACGACCTTCATCTCGCCGGCCACCTGAAAGACCACCCGTGTGCCGTCTGGCGAAAGACGTGGCGTGCCGCCGGCGCCTTCGGTCCCGGCGATCGGTCGGATGTCAGTCCCCTGCAGGCTGCGGTACCAGAGCTGGGTTCCCTCACCCACGCGCGCCAGGTACACAATGAACGAGCCGTCGCGCGCCACGGCATACGTGCGAAACTGCCCCGCCATCTGGAGAGGCGCGTTCGGCGGCAGGCCGATGTCGCGCGGCCCTGCCTCGGTGCGCGAGAGGGCCCAGCCGGCCAGTGCGCCCAGTCCCGCGGCTACGACGACGAAAGGTGCGACGGCTCGCTTCCACTCCGGCCTCACCTGCGATCGGCCGCTGGCTGCGGCGACGGTGGCACGGCGGAAGTTCGGGTCGGCCAGCGCCCGCGCGAACGTGGCGGCACTCTCGAAACGGTCAGCCGGCAGCTTTTCCAGCGCCGCGGCGACCGACGCTGCAACGTTAGGCGGTACCGTCTTTCGCACTACCATGACGTCCGGCGGCGTCTCGGTGATGATCTTCATGATGATTTGCTGCGCCGAAGATCCGGTGTGCGGCGGGTCGCCGGTGAGCATTTCGTACAGGACGCTGCCAAGCGAATAGATATCGGAGCGGCCCGACACCTCCTTCTCCGCCGTGGCCTGCTCGGGCGACATGTAGTGAGGCGTCCCTAACGAGAGCCCGGTTTCGGTCATCCGGCCGCCCGCCGCCGCGGAAACCGCCAGCGCGATCCCGAAGTCAGCCACCATCGGCCGGCCATTCTGGATCAGGATGTTCTCGGGCTTGATGTCGCGGTGGATGACACCTTGCTCGTGCGCGTACTGCAGCGCGTCGGCGACGTCGATCGCGATTCGCACCGCCTCGTCCACGCCGAGTTGGGTTTCGCGATTGAGCTTGTCGCGGAGCGTCTCGCCCTGGATGAACGGCATGACGTAGTACAGGAATCCGTCGGCCGTCCCCGAATCGAACAGTGGCAGGATGTGTGGATGCTGCAGCGCCGCCGTCGTCTTGATCTCGACCACGAACCGTTCAGCGCCTAACACGGCGGCGAGTTCCGGCTTGAGGACCTTGAGCGCGACCTTGCGGTCGTGCTTCAGGTCCTGCGCGAGGTAGACCGTTGCCATCCCGCCCTGCCCCAACTCGCGCTCGATCCGATAACGGTCAGAGAGCGCTGAGACGAGCCTTTCGGTTGGCGGGGACACGCGGGAAAGATGGCCGTTGGCAGCCTCGACCGCATCTCTGTGCGGCGATCGCGTACTCCTCGTGAGGTCCGTTGAAGCAACCCGTCAGAGATCCCAATCCATATTGCCCAACTGGAACTACCACCATGATGGCACTAAGATACCATCATGATTCGGACCCAGATCCAGCTTACGCCCGAGCAGCATCGACGCCTGAAGCGCTGGGCGCAGCAGCGCGGAATCTCTCTGGCGGAAGCGGTGCGCCGGTGCGTTACCGAGCACCTGGCAGAGGAAAGTCCCGTCGGCACGCGGGCGGACCGCGTTCGTGAGGCGCTTGCGACGGCTGGCAAATACAGCGACCCCTCGGGCAAGACTGACGTCGCCCGCGAACACGATGCAGCGCTCGCCGATGCCTACCGGCGGTGAGTCTCTTCGTCGATACGTCCGCGTTCTATGCCATCCTCGTCGGGACTGAACGCGAACACACGCCGGTCGTAACGGCGTTCAAGCGAGCGCTCGACCGCGGAGTCGGTCTCTACACGACCAACTACGTCCTGGTTGAAACCACCGCGTTGCTCCAGCATCGGATCGGGCTGGCACCGGTGCGCGACCTCGAGGCGAGACTGCTCCCGGTACTCTCGATCCATTGGATCGATGAGGAGGTGCACCGCCGCGCGCTCGAGCGCCTGTTCCGAATGGACCGGCGGCACGTGAGCCTCGTGGACGCGGCGAGCTTCGTGGTCATGGAGAGAGAAGGCATAACCGACGTACTCGGTCTCGATGCCAACTTCACCGCCGAGGGATTTCGGCTCATCCCCTAGTCGCGTTCGAGCCGCGGTCGCCGTCACCAAATGCGGCGGAAAGTCGCTCTCGGCGATCCGCGTCGGCGGGCCGTCAGCCAGTGACGTGCGCATGAGGTGATGATGCCGCTCTGACGGTACGGTGTGTCGTGCTGGACGACGGGTTGAGCAGTGCTTCGCTGAACTCCTTCGCTGTCGTGAAGCGGTCCGCAGGGACTTTCTGGCGCTGAGCAACCGTAAGCGGGCCGCGACAAACGCCGTCTGGCGAGCCTGACCTGGTGACGTAGGTTTCAACTGCATCGCTAGCGATAGCAGTCCCACGGCTGGTCCACAACACCGCTTGGAAGACGACAGCTATTTCGAGGCTGTACGTACCGCGCTCGCTCCACGCTACCGGATCGAACGGGAAATCGGCCACGGCGCCTACGCTACGGTCTTCCTTGCCACGAGTTCTTCTTCGTCCCAGCCGGTTGCGGTCAAGATCCTGAAGCCCGAGTGGAGCCAGGCTGTCGCGCGCGAGCGCTTCCTCCGTGAGATCAGGGTCACGGGTCAACTGCATCACGAGAATATCCTGCCGCTGCTCGACTCGGGCGAGCTGGGTGGTTTTCTCTTCTTCGTCATGCCGTACGTCAGCGGGCTGACGCTGCGACACAAGCTCCGTGGCAACCGGCAACTCGCGGTCGCCGAGGTCCTCCGCATCGCCCGGCAGGTCGCCGCCGGCTTGTCGGGGGCGCACTCGCAAGGCGTGCTCCATCGCGACATAAAGCCTGAGAACATCCTGCTGGAAGACGGCCGGGCGCTCGTCGCGGATTTCGGCATCGCCAAGGCGTTCACCGACTCCGGTGTGGAGACCATCACGAGCACGGGGCTTGGTATCGGAACGCCGCCCTACATGAGCCCCGAGCAGGCGTCGGGTGAGCACCATCTCGACGAACGCAGCGACGTGTACAGCTTCGCGTGCCTGGTCTACGAGATGCTGGTCGGTGAAACGCCGTACACGGGACCAACGGCCCAGGTGATCGTCGCCAAGAAATTGAGCCAGCCGGTGCCGTCCGTTCGCGCGTTGCGGGAGACGCTGTCGCCCGAGGTGGACGGCGTGTTGCGTCGCGGGCTGGCAAAGGTGCCTGCTGACCGCTACCCGACCATTGATGAATTCGTCGCCGCGTTGGCGTCCGGCCTCGAGGCCGGGGAGCAGGGGACGATGCCATCGTCGCGGGGCGTCCGACGGCTTCGTCGCCCGAAGGCCGTGGGTCTCGTCCTTGCTGCGCTGGTTCTGTCCGCTGCCGCCTTCGTGGCGACGCGCCCGTCGTCCGCACCGACGCCACCGCTCGCTCGACCC
>CBIHMX010000293.1:0-4266 GCA_966211115.1 uncultured Gemmatimonadaceae bacterium
CAAGAAATAGCCGTCCACCCCAAGTTCGGGGTCAGACACGGGGTCAGACACGGGGTCAGACCCCGTGTCTGACCCCGAACTCGGCGGGAGCCGGCTTTCTGGGGTGACTCAGCAGTGTCACGGGAGATGTCGCCTCCGTATCCTTGGGCCATGAATGCAATCGTTGCCCGGGCACCCGCCCGCATCGATTTCGGTGGCGGATGGACCGACGTTCCCCCATACAGCGACGAACGGGGTGGCTGCGTTTGCAACGTCGCCATCGAACTGCACGCTGTCGCCACCGTTCGGGCCCGAGATGGCGGTACCACGTCGTCCACCAGCGACGGTCCGGACAACGCCCTCGCTCTCGCCGCCACCCGGCGCGCGTCGATGCCAGACCTCCATGTCTCCGTCCACGCCGAATACCCGTTAGGGGCCGGACTGGGCGGCTCCTCCGCGGCGGGTGTGGCAGTGCTCGGCGGACTGGCGGCCTGGCGAGGTGCCGCTCTCGACCCGGAAAACCTGGCCGAAGAGAGTCGCCGGCTTGAAGTAGAAGACCTCGGCATCGCGGGAGGGCGGCAGGACCACTATGCGGCAGCCATGGGTGGCGCACTGGGGCTCTGGTTCGGCGACACGGTAACGGCGAGGCGCCTCCCGCTCACCCACGACCTCCGCGACGCGCTCGATCGACGGTGCATCGTGGCCTACACCGGCCAGTCGAGAATCTCCAGCGCCACGATCACCGCGGTGATCGATGCTTACCGCGCGCGCGACCGAAACGTCCTGGGAGCGCTCGACCGGATGCGCGATCTGGCGGCGCTCATGGTCGCCGCCCTCGAAGCGGGCGACCTGGATGCCCTCGGCGGCCTGGTTGCGGAACACTGGATACACCAGCGTTCCCTGCACCCCGGGATCCCGACGCCGGCCATCGACGCGACCCTCGCCGCCGCGATGTCGGCCGGTGCGCTCGGCGGGAAGGCGTTAGGCGCATCGGGCGGCGGCTGCGTCCTCGCGATCGCCGCCGAGGGGCGGGAGGGTGACGTGCGCCAGGCCATGGCACGCCACGCTTCGATCCTGGAAGTACGGGTCGCGACACGCGGAGTTCACGTGGCCGCGCGGGCCGAACCCGCCGGCATCGCTCCATCACCCTCATGACCACCGTTGCACCCGGCGATGCCGTCGCGCTGACGCGACTGCTGGTACAGGTCGATTCACGGAACCCTGGCCTCGTGGCCGGAGCGCCCGGCGAAGGCGCCGTCGCCAGGGCTCTCTGCGCGATCCTGCAGAATTGGGGGTTCCGCGCCGAGTTGCAGGAAGTGGCCGACGGGCGGCCTAACGTGGTGGCCCGGATCGGGAAGGCCGGAGGCCGCTCGCTCATGTTCAACGGACACCTGGACGTGGTGGGAGTCGAGGGCATGTCGCACGCGCCCTTCGACGCCACGACGCGCGACGGCCGGATGTATGGCCGTGGCGCCACGGACATGAAGGCGGGTGTGGCCGCGATGTGCTGCGCGGCGTGGTGCGCAGCCCAGGCCGGCCTCGAAGGTGAAGTCGTCATCGCAGCGGTGGTCGATGAAGAGTGGCAGAGCGCCGGCACAAAAGGCCTGATCGATCGCGGTGTTCGCGCCGACGCCTGCATCGTGACGGAGCCGACGCGCCTGGCGATCGCCCCGGCGCACAAGGGGTTCACCTGGACGGAGGTCACGTTCACCGGCCGCGCCGCGCACGGTAGCCGGCACGATGTCGGCATCGACGCGATCCGCCATGCCGGACTCCTCCTCGCCGAGCTGGATCGTCTGGAACGCGAAGAACTCGTCAGGCACACGCATCCATTGCTCGGACGCGCGTCGTTGCACGCATCGTCCATCGCCGGCGGCGGCGGCTGGTCGACGTACCCTGACCGGTGCACGCTCGAAGTGGAGCGTCGCACGGTGCCGGGCGAGTCGCCGGACGACGCCGTTCTCGAGATGGAGAACGCCGTGTCGCGAATTGCCGGATCCGCGGCCAACGTGCAGGGCCGCGTGCGGCATGTCTTTTCGCAGTGGCCGAGCGACGTTGCGGTCGATGCGCCCATCGTGCGGTCGCTCGAGATGGCCATGCGCTCGACCGGCGATCCCGTGACCGTCGACGGACTGTCGGCATGGACGGATGCGGCCCTGCTGAATGCCGCCGGCATCCCCGCGATCTGTTACGGGCCTGGCGATATCTCCCTCGCCCACTCCGCCACCGAGTGGGTGGTCGAGTCGGAGATCCTGCGGGCGACGCGCGTGCTCGAGCGGCTGGCACTCGATTGGTGCCGGGGTGCCTGAATGGCCCACCTCTCACCGAAGGAATACGACCGGCTCGAACGCGCCGTCCAGGACGGGAAGCGGATCGTCGTCGTGCGCCAGGGTCGGGAGACGGTCGTACTGCCGCGGCGAATCTACCTGCGCAATGGCCGCGAGGTCATCGAGGCCACCCATCCGACCACCGGCGACGTCATGGACGTGATCATCGACCTGCTGGACAGCCTCGAGGTCCTGCCGTGAGTGAGGGTCCGGATGCGCTGGTGGCGATCTACGCCGACGAATCGTGCCTCGGCAACGGGCGTGAGGGCGACAACCCCGGCGGCGTCGGCGTCCTGCTCGAGTTCCGGCAGCGACCGGACGCGCCACTCGTCAGGCGCGACCTCTGGATTTCAGAGAAAGCCACGACAAACAACCGGATGGCGCTGCGGTCGGTAATCGAGTCGATGACCGCGCTCTCGCGGAAGGGCAAGCGCTTCCGCGTCATGTTTACCACCGACTCGCGTTACATCGTCGATGGCATGACCCAATGGGTGCATGACTGGGCGCGGCGCGGCTGGACGCGCAAGAGCGGTCCGATCGAGAACCTCGAGCTGTGGCGTCAGGCGGTCGACGCCGCTGCTCCGCATGCCGTGCACTGGCGTTGGGTGCGCGGCCACGCCGGTCATGCGCAGAACGAGTATGCGAATGACCTCGCCGTGCGCGCCGCGGGCGACCTCTCGACCTCGGGCGGGTTGGTCGACTCGGAGTTCGACGCCTGGCTCGAGGCGAAGGCGAGCGCCGCAAAGTCCGTGAGCCTGGAACCCTTTCCCGATTCCGCCGTTTTTCGCGCCTCCCGGGCGTTACCCAGACCGCAGGCAACGAGTCCCTGAGGTGTCCCCCCAGGAGGCAGTGAACATGGGGAAAGCGTTCGTTGTCGGGGTTGCCATTGCCATCGGTTATACGATCGGATATCGCGACGCCCGAGCCAATTCCGATCATATCATGACTCGTGTCGTTGAGCAGGTGCGCGTCGTCTTTGGCGCGAAACCGACCAATGACATTGACGCAAGAATGGCCAAACTCGAGGGCAAGAGCTGATGGATGAACTGGACCGCATGTTCCGGCGACTGGTGCACAACATTCGCGCCGGGCACCCTGACATGTTGTCGCGGCCCTTTGAAGTTTCGGCCATCCACCAGCACATCATCCCGTACCGCCTGAACCGCGTCGAACTTGGCATCGATTCCGCCGAGGAATACGAGGTCACGCTGATGCGGTTGCTGTCGGGTGCGCGGGGGCTGCTGCAGGGCGATCCCGACATGCAGGCCGCGCTGCAGGCGGAACTCGAGTCACCGAACCCCGACCTCTCGATCTTCCGTGCCTGGGGAACGGCGGCCGTGTCGGTGTCCGCGACCGCCGTGCGGGCGCTCGACGCGGAGTCGCCGCCGGCCGTGCGGGTTTCACAGCCGATGGCTACTCGTCAGGCAGAAATGGCGGGCCGCGCCACCGTCGAGGTGACGGCGTCGGGAGCATCGCCGGCGGCGGTCGCGTCGCCACCGAGTTCACCGGTTGTCACCACCAGGCCTCCACGACCGGCACCGATGCCCGCGAAGCCCGCGCCCGTGCGTCAGACCGCGCCGGCGCATGGCTGCCGATATTGTGGTGGCGAATTACCCGACGGACGCGAAGCGCATTTCTGTCCGCATTGCGGGCAGAACCTGTCGGTCAAGCAATGTCCGGCCTGCAGCACCGAGCTCGAGGTGGAGTGGCAGTTCTGTATCACCTGCGGACGGCAGGTGGAGTAACCCGGCGGCGCGATGCGGCACGGGTGATGACTGCGCATATTCCGGTCACACCCGTTGCCTGACACATGTCATCTGATCCTCCCGCCCGGAACGACGTTCCGGGTGGTTCGCTGGCCCCGCTCGATCGTGCCGCGCTGGAGAGAGTGCTGGCGCGCGCCACCGAGTTGCAGGCGCACCTCGCCGACACGCCGGACCACCTCACCGAGAAGCAGCTG
>CBIHMX010000294.1:0-4241 GCA_966211115.1 uncultured Gemmatimonadaceae bacterium
CGGTGCCTCCTAGGCGGGACTCGGCGATACGGCGGCCAATGCCTTGGTCACGGCGCGGGCATACCTCTCCCATCCGCTGACTTCGGCCCGGAGATGGCTGCGACCGGTGCGGCTCAGCTGGTAATACCGGGCCTTCCGGTTGTTCTCGGAGTAGCCCCATTCGGCCGTGAGCAAGCCGCGTCGTTCGAGCCGGTGCAAGGCGGTGTACAGCGGCCCCTCCTCGACGAGGAGTTGCTCATCGGTGACGACGCGGATCCACTCGGCCACGGCGTAGCCGTGACGCGGACCCCACGACAGGGACTTCAGGATCAGGACGTCGAGCGTCCCGCGAACCAGCCCACTCTCCGGACCAAGCATGTCCACCTCCCTCTCGTTTAGAGGGGAGCATGCCGAAAAAGGTTGTCACCCGAACAAACCCAGAACAAAGGGTCAGACCCGGGGTCAGACCCCGGGTCTGACCCCGATTTAGTCGTTGTGGCTGCGCTCGTACTTGAGCTGCTCTTGCGTACGCTCGGTGCCGAGCGCCTGATCGCGCTTCTTGGCAGCTTTCAGCGCTTGGGCCTTGGTCGATTCGGACTTTACGACCGGCAGTGAAAACTGGCGCTCCAGTTCCGTGCCCTGGCACGAAGGGCATGCTGGGACGTCAGACTTTCGAACCAGCGCCTCGAATTCCTTGCCGCAGTCCTTGCACCGGTATTCATAAATCGGCATTTCGAATCCTCTGGAGTAAATCGGGGCCAGACCCCGATTTGCGTCAGACCGCCCGCAAGAAATGGCCCCGCGTGAATTCCTGGCCAACAATGGTCCGGGGCGCGGCAACACTCTCGGCCGAAAGGTCATCCAATGCCCGACGGTACGCCGCTATCAGGGTCGCAACATCCTCGTCAGGCACATTGAACACCGCACGGAACGACCTGATACCCATCGCCGCCAGCCGCGGAATGAATTCCGAACCCTCGATGGGACGGCTGTGGAGCAATCGGTTCCGGCAATCGGAATCCGTGGCCACCGGGAACGTGTAGCCGGCCGGGTCGGACAGTGATACAACCGGATGTTTCTTCACGCACAGATCCCGGCACGTCGTTGGCTGGCGATCGAACGCCGCCGAGAGGACGCAATGTTCGATGGTCATCCCTTCGGGTCGGCCGTAGATGAGCATCTCGAAGCCAGCGCCGGACCACGGCGCAACAAGTCCCCGTAACTCGTCGATCGTGAGTTCGACCGAGGCGGTGATCGTGCGAATCCTCCGCGCGAACAGTTCGGCGGCGGTGTGTTGATTGAAGCAGTTCACGGCGTAATCGGCGACCACGTCCCTGCCCGCCTCTGCCAGTTCACACGCGAGCCCGACCTGACCGGAAAGCACCGGCAGGTCCAGGGCCAGCCATTTGTCGAGCGCGGGCCTGTCGTCGGGACGCACGATCGTCGGTGTGCGCAAGCGCAGCGTGACACCTTGCACTGACAGTTCCTTGCCCAGCGCCCTGATCCGATTCACCGGAGGAGCCGGGTGGCGAAGGAACGGATCGAAGACGATTTCATCGGCACCGGCGGCCGCCGCGGCGCGAGCGTCCTCCAACCGATACACCTCTGCCACGAGTCGCAACTCGTCAGGCGGCTCGGCCACCGTGGTTGGTGCGAGTGAGTCGACAGCCTTCCGCACCGACTCGTGTCGCGATCGAAGGCGTTCGCTTTCCACCCAGTCCCGCCGAACCGTCAATTCATCGACGGCTTGCTGGCGCAGGCGATTCAACTCGCTGACCGGAACGAACAAGTCCTTCGACACTGCCGATCGATCGAGCGCGCCAAGCGTGAACGGCGTAGTTCCGAGCCGGCCGAGTTGGTCGCGCAGCCGCGCGTCTTCAAGCTTGTGTTCCAGCGCGGGCGTAAGCGGTGTCGTGCCCTGAACGGTCACCGAATCCCCGTCAGCGGCAAACATGGCTGTCAGCGGTTGTCCGGGATTCCCTCGCAAGGTCACGTCGAGGGCCACGCGACGAGCCGCCGGCACGGAGACCCGCGCCAGCGTTGCCCGTGCGCGATCGAGCAACTCGGCCTGTGAGCTGCGAACCACGCGCCACCCAACCGGGACACGTGTCCGTGCCCTGATGGACTGCCGCGTCACGCCGTGCCGCTGCGAAAGGGTCCTCACGGTGTCGACGCTGAACCCCATGGTGGCCGCGATTGAACCCGGCGGCGGTTCGAATCCGAGTCCGTCGCCGGGACTGACGGGATCATTGACCTCGACGATCAACTCCCCGCGCTCCCACCCAACGACCATTCCGAGTTCGGTGCCGCGATTGTCGGGCTGGTTGCGCGTGACGTAATCCCTTCCGCCGCGACCGGCATACATGCCTGTCGTGAAGCCGCGACTGTAGATCTGCACCAGCGGCTGCGTCTCAGCCGCGGTCGGCGCCGAACGATCGCCGGCGGCGACCTTGTCGATGAAGCCTCGATAGGCATCGACCGCCACCGCGACGTATTCGGGTTTCTTCTTTCGTCCCTCGATCTTGAGGCACTCGATGCCGATGTCGGCCAGGTCCGGCAGCACGTCATGCGCCGCCAGATCCCGCGCCGAGATCAGGAACCCCCGGTCGAGCGTGTCGCCTGACGAGTCGTCGGTGAGGCGGTAGTCCTTGCGGCAAGCCTGGGCGCACGATCCGCGGTTGGCGGAGCGCTCGGAGATCATGCCGGACATCAGGCATTGGCCGGAGTACGAAATGCACAGCGCGCCGTGCACGAACGACTCGAGGCCGATGCCCGGCACGCCGGCCTTCACCGCCCGCAGGTCGTCCAGCGTGTTCTCCCGCGCCATCACGACGCGCTCGATGCCGAGGTCCCTGGCCAGCCGCGCCCCGCTGACGTCATGCACGGTCATCTGCGTCGAGCCGTGGATCTCGAAGCCCGGATAGACGCGCTGGATGAGCCGGATGAACCCCAGGTCCTGCGCGATGACGGCGCTCACGCCGCGATCGATGGCATCGCCTAACAGCAGCAGCGCGTCCTCGAGCTCGGCCGGCTTGAGGAGCACGTTCAGCGTCAGGTAGACGCGGACACCGCGGGAACGCGCCATGGCACACGCCTGGTCCAGCTCATCGAAGGTCAGCTGCGCGCCTTCGTCACGCGCGTTGAAGCGTTCCACGCCCATGTAGACGGAATTCGCGCCATTGGCGATGGCGGCGCGAACGGCGTCGAGCGAACCGGCGGGGGCGAGGAGTTCCACGTAAGCGGGATGCAGAAAATCAGAGGGCAGATGGCGGAATCCATGGCGATTCCGCGCTCAAATAAAGCTACTCGGTCGGGTCGCTCGACCGAGGAGGATTTCGCGGCGCGCCAAAGCGCATCAGCCAGGCCACGACCACGAAGGCCAGGCCCGTCCAGCGCAGCTCGACGCGTTCCAGCCGGACCCCGGCCCCGAACAGGATGAGCCCGATCAACGCCAGGGCGATCTTGGTCCGGTTGAGCGTGCTCACCGCACCGGCAGCGGCTGTGGGGGGAGGACGAATGCGCCCAGGTGCGGTCCATCGTTATGCATGGCTGTCCGCAGCGCCATCGCCAGGACGTCCCGGGTTTCGTCCGGATGGATGATGGCGTCGACGTATCCGCGCGCGGCCGCATAACGAGCGTCGAGCTGGTGCTCGTAGTCCTCGCGCATGGTGTCCACCGCCTCGCGCACCTCCGCCGCCAGCTCCGCTTTCTCCCGCGCCGCCCTGTCGATGGCAGGCCCATGAACGGCCTGGATGGCCGATTCGCCCTCCATGACCCCCATCCGCCCCGACGGCCAGGTGAAGATGAAGTCGGGATCGAACCCCTGGCCGGCCATGGCGTAGTACCCGGCGCCTGACGCGTGATTCACGGTGAGCACGATCTTGGGGACGCGGGCACACGCCATCGCTTCCACCCAGCGCGCCCCGGAGCGGATGATGCCTTCCTGCTCCGCCTCGGGCCCGACCATGAACCCGGAGACGTCCTGCACGAACAGGAGCGGGATACCCTCGCGGTCACACCGATCGATGAAGTAGGCCACCTTGTCCGCGCTTTCGGCATAGACGATCCCGCCGAAGCGGGGCTTCTCCCCTGGCCGCCCCTTCACCAGTCCGCGCTGGTTCGCGATCACGCCGACGGGAATGCCACCAATCGTGGCATCGCCGCAGATCATCTCGCGCGCCAGGTCGCCCTGGAACTCATCCAGCTTGCCGTCGTCCACGAGCGCTGCGAGCACGGCATGCATGTCGTACGACATGCGGTGA
>CBIHMX010000295.1:0-4226 GCA_966211115.1 uncultured Gemmatimonadaceae bacterium
TGTTGGCCGTCCACTCCTTCCAGCCGACGTTGAGTTCCTTCGCGTAGAATCCTCGCTCTGCCAACTGCAGAGCCGCTTTGGCGGAGAGGTGTCAATCGTGGCCCCAACAGTACGTGACGATCTCCCGGTCATTGGGTAGGCGCGAGGCTACGGCCTCGAGTTCCTCAAGCGGGGCACACCATGCACCCGTAATGTGACCGAAGGCGAAGGGTTCTCGACCCCGCGTGTCGAGCAGCACGAAATCAAACGTACCTTGCTCGATGGCCTTGACGACATCGGCTCGCTGCTTGATTGCGTGCAGCTTCGACTGGAAGTAGTCGCGGTTGCGACGAACATCTGACTCACTCCAATCCATGCCGCTCCTCCTTCAGTTCCGAATGCCGAGCGCAGCAAGGTGCCGACTCGACATTCGGCGCGCACACTGCTACTGGCTTCCAGCTTGAAGCGTCACGTCGACGTCTATTCGCCGACCGTCCCGAAGCACCGTGAGACGGACGGTCTCCCCAACCCTGTGGTCGTCGAGCCTGCTGAAGAGCCGCGCGACGCCTTCAACAGTTCTTCCATCCACCGCCACGATGATGTCGCCGGGCATGATGGTGCCGTCCGGCTGGGGGCGCACGCCTCGAAGACCGGCGGTTGCCGCAGGCGATCCAGGAGTGACCCGGAGCACCGCCACGCCCTCAGTTGCAAGCCGCTGGATTACAAGGCGATTCAGCTCTTCGTCTACTTCGATGCCGAGTACTGGCCTCACGTACTTGCCACGAGCGATCAACTGCGGCACCACACGATTCACGGTATCTACGGGGACGGCGAAACCTACCCCGGCAGAGGCTCCGGATGGACTGAAGATCGCGGTGTTTACACCAATCAGCCGGCCTGCGCTGTCCAGGAGCGGGCCGCCCGAGTTGCCCGGATTGATGGCCGCGTCGGTTTGAATCAGATGCTCGATCAGGCTCTGGCCAACCTCCGAGGGAAGCGAGCGATCGAGTGCTGAAATGATTCCTGTCGTCAGTGTCCAGTCGAGCCCGAATGGATTCCCGATGGCGAACGTTCTCTGACCGACCCGCAGATCCGCACTGCGTCCGATCGGAAGCGCTTGGGGCGGATTCGTCACGTCTACCCGAATAACGGCCAAGTCGTGCGCAGGGCTCACCCCGGCCAGCGACGCTGCGGCGTCCCGCCCGTCGCTCAAGCGCACCCGTGCTCCAGATGCGCCCGAGACGACATGAAAGTTGGTGACGATGTTCCCTTTCTCGTCCCACAGGAATCCGGATCCCGTTCCGCGCGGAATGTTGAAGATGTTACGCGTCCATGGATCGAGAACCCGTGCCTGCGTCGTGATATAGACCACCGACGCGCGTGCCTTTTCGAACAACTGGATCGTGGCTTCTTCGTCGGCAGCCAGGGGACCTCTGGATGCCACGGTCCGCGGCTCCACTGGATTGGCCGAGCCCCCTTGGCCCTTGCCCGCAATTACCCACGCAGCCACGGCGAGGGCGACAACCGCGATCACGACCCACAAGACGCGAGCAAGCGATGGTCGTTGATTCATCCGAACGGGTCCTATCGTGCTAGAGAAGCCGAACGCGAGCGCTTCTTGCTGACGCTCCTCTGAAGGCAACTGTGAACGGTTGGTTCACATCGGACCATCGAAACATCAAACGCACTCGCGACGAAGGGCAAACGCGTGTCGTTCTGGCGGGGTGTTCTCGGTCGATGAGCCGGCCGCAGAGGGCGCCGTAAGCGTAATGCGCCCGGCATTCCTCAGGTCATCAGAAGCCGCAGCGCACGGTGCCGATTCTGCGCACGGCGTGAAGTCTGGAGCCCACCTTACAGACCAAATCGGCGCCATCGAAAGGAAACCGGATTGCCCGCGCTGAAACACTCGTCCATGACATTCTGGACTCGATGCCGAAGCCACTGCGGTTTTCCTTGATGTGCGGTGAATCGCGGAGCGAGGCGGAGTTCTGTCGAAGCTATTACGGAGGAGGCCATATGCGGAAGTCCATGATCATCGGACTGGGTGCCCTGAGTGCAGGGCTCGTCACGACATTCGCTTCCATGGACCGGGTTCGTAGTGCGATAGGCCGCCTTCGTCGGCGGAACCAGCGACGGCCGTTGCCGTCGGCCGCCGGTCCGCAGCCGGTGAACACGTCGTCGTCAACACGTGATCATGAGCAAAGCGTCGCCCCGTCAGGATTGGAGCGCCCCACAAGCGAATCCGCAGCAACAGGGGCCTGATCTAGGAGCGGTGCCTCGACACGTGGCTCGCTGAGGCGCTGGAGCGGACGTTTGGTGGCGAGCGATTCAATCGCGTCACCGCCGTACAGCGCCACACAGCACAGTGTCTGGTCGCGCAGGACATGACCAGGGCGAGCATTCACGGGCGCTGGCTGACCGCCGTTGCATGGAGGCTCTGGCGGGCCATCGCCACGTCCTTGGAAGCCGGAACGGCCAGTATCGGCATGGGAGCCAAGCCCAACGTGTGGTATGCGATCGAGCCTGGAGATGGAGCAAACAATCCGCCCGCGCCACGGAGGCCCATCGTAATCAGACTCGCCTTTCGCTGAATCGCTGCGCTCGCAATGTCGTCGGCCGGATGTCCGGTCACGACGAGAGTCTGGGCTGCGGTCGTGAGGCCAAGGGACGCGGCGAACTCTTCGAGTTGCTGGCGGGCCTGCGCCATTCTGGTCTTGTCGTGTACGGCCGCCTGGTCGCGCCATTTCAAAAGCATCCGCAGCGGCTTGAGGACGTGCAGCAAGAGCAACGAAAGCTCCAGTTTCGTTGCGACATCAGCCGCCACACGAGCCGCCTGACGCGATGGCTCAGTGAAGTCGACAGCGGCGACCACGGAACCGGCGCCTGGGCGGAGGCTCTCCTCCAACGAGAATGTGCTCTCCGCCAGAGGGACCGCCGCCACGGGGATGAACGTGCGACGAAGCACGCGTTCAGTGGTCGACCCGATCAGGAGTTTCCGATACCCGCCTAACCCGTGCGTGCCCATCACGATGAGATCGATGCCGTGCTCATCAGCCGTCTTCACGATCTCCTCCGACGGCTCGCCCTCTGTCACCAGGGTAGTCATGTCCGGGACAGAAGTCTGATCGCCGGCCACAGCTTCGTTCAGGAGCCGATGCAACTCCGTTTTTGTGTCTTCTTCGGGGCGCTGGTCAGGTACGAATGCAGCCGCAGCGACAAGGAGAGGATCGTTGACATGCAGGAGTGTTATCTGCGATCCGAAGGAGCGGGCGAGCAACGCGGCGAAGCGCAGCGCCCGCTGTGAGTGCTCGGAGAAATCGATCGGGCACATGATCTTGGCGAACATCACGGCATCACTCTCCATTCTGGTGTCCACCACAGGGACAGACGGTACCGGCACGAAGGGAGCAACTCGAATGCCAGATACGTGCTCCCGCGATCGTTCACCGGACCGGCTGGGAGCCAGAACGATCAAAACTCATCGATCGAGGAGCCGCCGCTGAAACGACACCGCATTCGCCTTGGGAGCAACATCCGGCGGTGGTTCTATATCGAGAAGGGCTCCAGGTGTGAATCCGAGGTATTTGGCCTGATGCTGAGGACGTGGGGACCGGGGTAGGGATGCGCCGGCGCTACGCGTGGCGTGACTTTGACCAGGCGGCATTGAGCGTCTGAGACCGGAGAAACACACAAACCACCGCGAGGTTCGCGATGATCGTGCAGCTAATGGACAGCGTGACGGGAACGCCGGTCTACATCAATCCTGCGTACGTGGTTACCCTGAGGCCAGATCCGGCCGATCCCGACCACATCAGCATTATCAAAATCAGAGACGGAGAATCCGTTCGAGTACGGGGCAGCGACAAGGAAGTGGCCGACAAGCTCGCCCGAGCGGCCTGAAGCGGGAATGACAGGATTTGACGCCCGGCTGTCGTCGTACTCTGGGGCATGATTGCGTCGCGCAGTGCCCGTCATCCTCCGGGCTCAATCACCGCCCGCGATCTCGCCGATCGAGCGTTCTCGCGTGCCGCGGGGGCGACACTCGTGCCCGACAATCGCGTTCGCATCTTGAAGGACGCCGGCGAGAACTATCCCGCCTGGCTGGATGCCATCCGATCCGCCCGGCGGACGATCCACTTCGAGAGCTACATCATCCACGACGATGATGCCGGCCGCCGTTTTGGCGAGGCCCTGGCGATCAAGGCGCGGGAGGGTGTGTGCGTCAGGTTGATCTACGACTGGGTAGG
>CBIHMX010000296.1:0-4226 GCA_966211115.1 uncultured Gemmatimonadaceae bacterium
CGACTACGACGCGGCATTCCTGGACTACGCGGACGATCCTGCCATCCTGGACATGGTGTCGCAGCTGATCGGCCCGGACATCGCGCTCTGGAACATGAGCTTCTTCGCCAAGCCGGCCCTGAGCGGCAAGCGCACGCCGTGGCACCAGGATGGCGAGTACTGGCCGATTCGCCCGCTCGCCACCTGCACGGCCTGGCTCGCGTTGGACGACTCGACACCGGAGAACGGCTGCCTGCGGGTGATTCGCGGATCGCATACGGCGCGCGCACTGCGCGCCCACAACACGCTCGCCAGCAATGACGTGACCTTGACGCAGGAGCTCGATCCCTCCGAGTACGACGAGACCGACGCGGTCGACATCGTCCTCAAGGCGGGGCAGGTGTCCCTTCACGACGTCTACCTGCTGCACGGCTCGGAGCCGAACCGCTCTCCCCGCCCGCGCCGCGGGATGACGATGCGGTTCATGCCGACGACCAGCGTCTTCGACCGGGAGCTCGCCCAGGAAAAGGCCCGGCGCCTGGGGATCGTCGATCACTCGGACAGGCAGGTCTACCTGCTGCGCGGCACGGATCGGTCGGGCGAGAACGAATTTCGTTTCCGCGAGCGGACGTCACCGGCGAGCGCCTGAGCTCGGGCACCGCGCAGGCAGGTTCATCCAGACGGGTACCTATCGACGCGGCGCCTGGAAGCCTGCCGGGGTTGAACGAGCGGGCGCCCGTCTGCCTGAACGCGATCGTCCGTGAAGGGCGTGCTCGAGAAAGACGCCCATGGCTTCCTCCACCGTGGCGGTCTTGCCGTCCGTTCGTCTCGCAACGCTGTGCGACGGATAGAAGTGGTTCGCCCGAGGAACCCACCACGCCTCACAAAGCGACCCGCGCGAACCAAAATGGGCGCGCATCGGATCAGCCTGCCGGGCGATGTAGTCGAGATCGAATTCGCTGCTGACCAGTAGAGCGGGCGGTTCGTCGGGTGCGCCGGTTACATGGCGCTCAAGATCGGCGCGAGACATGTAGCCCGACAGGGAGACGACTGCCGCCACCGGGATACGCTCCCCATAAGCAGCGGCCAGGGCGGTGCGCGCACCGGCCGAGAACCCGCCGACGGCAATGCGATCCGGATCAACGCAGAAGCGCGCGGCGTTGGCTTGCACGAACGCAAATGCCTTGACCATGTCGTCACAGGCTGCCTCCATGCCTGCCCAGATCATGTCCGATGAAGCCGGACCGAGCCCGAGGAGCTTGCGCACGTAGTCCACACGCGAGAGTGGGATGTCGTTTCTGTCGAGGATCACCGGCGAGTTTCCGGGGTCCGGGTCCTCTTGCACCAGCCGGTAGTCGATCGAGAAAGCGGCGAAGCCGCGGCGGGCGAACGATCGGCAATACTCCGAAACCGGCGTGTTGCGGCTGCCGTCATCGCCGAACTCGTCGGACTCCTTCGAACCGCGATGAAAGGCCCCTCCGAACGCCATGATCAGCGCCGGTCGCGATGGCTCCCTCCGGGCGGCGTCCGGTTCATAGACGTCGAGGCACAGTACACGCTCGATCGGCTTGCGGCTGACGTGGATCAGGCCGGTGCCGTACTGCAGGTTCCGGGTGACCCGCACGCCTGGCGTCGACATGGCCGAATCTCGCTTCAGTCGACGCGTGCGCCGGATGCCCGGACCAATTCGGCCCACTGCAGAACTTCCTGGCGATACTTCGCGGTCCACTGGCCGGCATCCATCGCCGGCTCGATCGGAATGGACCCGCCGTTGACGATCCGATCCCGGATGTCCGATCGCGAAACGGCCTTGGTGAAGGCTGCATTCAATCGTGCAACGATCGCGGGCGCAACACCGGCCGGGACAAAAGCCGCGTGCCAGCCCACGGCATCGAAATCGATGCCGGACTCCACCAGGGTTGGAATGTCGGGCAACGCTGGCAGCCGCTTGGGACCGGTCACGGCCAGCGCCTTCAGCCGCCCTTCCTTCACCAGCGGCGTCATCGACACCGCATCCAGGATCGCAACGTCCACGGCACCCGACATGAGATCGGGCAGCGAGGCCATCCCGCCCTTGTAGGGCACATGGGTCATGCCGACCCCCGCCAGCAATTTGATGCTCTCGCCGACCAGATGCGACGGCGTGGCATTGCCGAACGATGCAAAACTGACCTTTTCACCGTCCCGCTTGGCCCGATCGACCAGATCCCCAAGCGTCTTCAGGGGACTGTCGGCCCGGGTAAGGACGATCAGCGGCACGATGGCGATCTGGCTGACACCGACGAAATCCCTGGTCGGATCGTAGCCGGCGTTCTTGAGCACCGCCGGCGCGATGACGAATCCGCCTGCGGTGAGCAGGACCGTATGTCCGTCAGCCGGGCTGCGAGCGACCTCCGCGGCGCCGAGCGCTCCGCCGGCGCCCGGCTTGTTCACGACCAGTATCGGTTGGCCGAGGTCCTCCCGCATCGATTCGGCGAGCAGGCGCGCCATGATGTCGGTACCGCCCCCGGGGTTATACGGCACGACGAGGCGTACCGGCTTGGACGGATACGACTGCGCCAAAACGTGCTGTGGCCCGAGGCCCAGCGCAAAGACGAGGCAGACAATCAGTCGAATCATGGAGGCCTCACCGGGAATTGATGTGCCTGCATGATGGCGATGCAGCGTATAACTGTCTACGGCCAATTCGGCATATAAGGATACGATTCCGGTTATGACTATACCCACCCTGCCGGGCCTGACCGACTGGGTCAGCCGCCTGAAGTTGCGCCATCTCAGGGTGCTGGTGGCGATCTCTCGTCATGGCAGCCTGACTGCTGCGGCCGGCGCTCTGAACATGAGTCAACCGGCGGTTTCGAAGTGGCTCGCGGATATCGAATCCGCGCTCGGCGTGCCGCTCTTCGTGCGCGGACGGCGCCTGCGACCCACGATCTACGCCGAAGCGTTGGTACGCCATGCCGAGCAGATGCTCGGTGAAGCCCGTCGCATGCATGAGGAAGTGGAGGCGATCCACGAGGGAGCGTCCGGCGTCCTGCGCATCGGTACGATGGCAGTCACGGCACCGGTACTCCTGCCGCGGGCCATCCATCGGCTGCGCTCCACGGGATCGTCCTTGCGCATCGTCTTGATCGAGGACATTGCGGTGGGCCTTTGGCCTCGCTTCGAGCGTAACGAACTCGACATCATCGTGGGCCGATTGGAAGAGCACACCCATGCAGTTCGATACGCGGCCGAGTCACTGTATGTCGATCCGTACTGTGTCATCGCCGGCCCCCAGCATCCGCTGGCACGGGCGCGAAAACCCAGCTGGGAACGCGCTGCAAGCTACCCTTGGATTCTCCCGCCTGCGACGACACCTCTGCGGGATGCCTTCGACGCAACCTTCGCCAGCCAAGGGCTTCCCCTGCCCAGACCCTGGCTCGAGTCGGTGTCGTTCACTGCAAACCAGGTGATCCTGCGCGATTCCGAATGCCTGGGAATCAGTTCCCGCAGCGTCGCACGACATTACCAGTCGATGGGCGTGCTGAAGGCGCTTCCGCTGGACCTAACCAGCGGCATCCACCCCTTGAGCATGGTCTGGCGCGACGCCGATCCCTCGCCATCCATCCGACGCGCACTTCAGGTGATGCGTGAGGTGGCGCGCGAGTTGGCGTAGACCTTCGTTGGGCGCCAGGCTCCCTGCTGGATCGAATTGCTCCCGGCATGGAAACGCCCCTTCGTGGGGCACGTTTTTGTTGCAAAATCCACCTCTTGGCCTCGGCCGCACCAACCCAGGGATTTCTTGCCAATGAAGTACCAGTCTCTTGACGCCTTCCTGAGCCACGTCCGCAGCCGCAACCCTGGACAGGATGAATACCTGCAGGCGGTCACCGAGGTGATGGCCAGTCTGTGGGCATGGATCGAGCAGCATCCGCAGTACGCAGAACATGGCGTGCTCGACCGACTGGTCGAGCCCGAACGCGTCGTTCAGTTTCGTGTCTCCTGGGTTGACGACCACGGCGAGGTCAAAGTCAATCGCGGCTACCGGATCCAGCACAGCTCGGCGATCGGCCCGTACAAGGGCGGCCTGCGCTTTCATCCGTCGGTAAACCTGTCGATCCTGAAGTTCCTCGCCTTCGAGCAGACCTTCAAGAACGCGCTGACCACCTTGCCGATGGGCGGCGGCAAGGGTGGCTCCGACTTCGACCCGAAGGGGCGCAGTCCCGGCGAAGTCATGCGGTTCTGCCAGGCGTTCGCCGCCGGCCTCT